>JBAUUM010000351.1:0-8215 GCA_049582705.1 Actinocatenispora sp. | reverse complement strand
GCCGCCCGGTGTCGGTACCGCTCGCGGTACCGGACGGATCGTCGTTGGTGGCTGCGATCGCCGCCGCCGTGCCGCCGAGTGTCAGGATGCCGGCGGTACCAGCGATCAGAGCGATACGGGTCGGCTTGCGCATCGGAGTTCCCTTCGGTGAGTGGCCTGCGTCGGACACTCCCGAGGTTGCCCGTCGGGTCGCTAGCGGCACGCTGCCGCACGGCTAACGGGACGCTAAGCCTCGGTCGGACCATCCGTCGCGTCGGTCGGTGCACCCAGGTCCACCGTGACCCGCGCGCCACCGTCAGCACCGGAGGAGAGGCCGAGACCGCCGCCCGACGCCTCCGCCACCCGGACGGCGATGTCGAGACCGAGGCCGGTTGAGTTGCCCAGGCTGGTACCGCGGCTGACCAACTGCTCCAGCTGGTTCGCCGGGAAGCCCGGGCCGTCGTCGGCGATGGTCAGCCGGGCGCCGCCGTCCGGCCGGGCGGCCAGCGCCACGGCGAACCCGGTGCCGTCCGGGGTGTGGGCGAACACGTTGCCCAGCAACGCATCGACCAGCCCGGCGAGATCGGCGACGGCCACCCGGACCGGTACCGGGCCGGCCGGCAGGTCGACCCGCGCGGTCCGGTCGGTCTCTTCCGCGAGCACCGACCAGAACTCGACCCGTTCGGCGACCACGGCCGTCGCGTCGCACGTCGCGGCGGCGCCCGTGCCGGCCTCGCCGCGCCGCCGGGTGTCGTGGATCGCCTGGCTGATGGCGCGTTCCAGACGGTCGACGTCGGCGCCGAGCCGCTCGGCCTCGTCGGGATCCGACAACGCCTCCGCGTCCAACCGCAGCGCCGTCATCGGGGTACGCAACCGGTGCGAGAGGTCCGCGACGGCCTCCCGTTCCTCGCGCAGCAGGCCACGGATCCGCCCGGCCAGGTGGTTCAGCGCCAGGGCCACGTCCCGGAACTCGGGTGGCCCCTGTGGTCGTGCCCTGGCCGCCAGGTCGCCGCGGGCCAGCCGGTGCGACACCGACGCCAGCTCCGAGACCGGGCGTACCAGGGTGTGCGCGAGCCGGTCCGCGACCACCACCCCGACCAGTACCAGCCCCACGCCCAGCCCCAGCAGGATCAGCCAGGCGCGGCGTACCCCGCGCTGCAACTGCTCGTCCGGAACGAACGTGGCGATCACGGCGGGCCCCTCCGCCCGGCCCTGCACCGAGACCAGGATCTGCCGGCCACCGGGAACCTCGACCGCGAGGCTGCGACCCTGGGCGGCCAGTTCGACCGCGGCGGTACGCCGGGCCGGCTCACCCAGTGCCGAGCCGTCGGACAGGAAGACCGTGACCGGGCTCTCGGTGTCGTTGTTGAGCTGCTCCAGGATCAGCCGCAGCGTGCCCGGGTCGCCGGTGGCCACGACGGAACTCAACGCCTGGGACTGCAGGGTCGCCCGGCTCACCGCGCGGTCGGCGGCCACTGTGCGCACCAGCAACGCCAGCGGCACCAGGAAGGCCACGAGTACCAGCAGCGTGGTCGCCGCCGCCAGCAGTGCCAGCCGTTTCCTCACCGGATCCCTCCGGTGCCCGGGTCGGGCGGAGCGCCGTGCGGTCGCATCTCACGCCTCCGGCGGGGTCAGCTTCACGCCGACCCGGCGCACGGTGTGCAGGTACCGGGGCTCGGTGGCGGACTCGCCGAGCTTGCGGCGCAGCCACGCCAGGTGCACGTCGACGGTCTTGTCCGCCCCGCCGTACGGCAGCTGCCACACCTCGGTGAGCAGTTCCCGCTTGCTGACCACCTCGCCGGGCCGGACGGCCAGGTAGTGCAGCAGGTCGAACTCGCGCGGCGCCAGGTCGAGGGAATCGCCGTCCAGCGACGCCTCCCGGGAACGCGGATCCACCCGCAAACCACCCACCTGTACGACGGGGTCACCACCGGCGCGCTCGGTCGCCCGCCGCAGCACGGCGCGGACCCGTGCGTCGAGCTGCGCCGCGCTGAACGGTTTGGTCAGGTAGTCGTCGGCGCCGTCGTCGAGCAGCCGCACCACGTCCGCCTCGTCGTCCCGGGCGGTCGCCACGATCACCGGTACCGCGCTGACGGCCCGCAGCATCCGCAGCATCTCGGCGCCGTCGATGTCGGGGAGGCCGAGATCCAGTACCACCAGATCGGGCTTTTCGTCCATGACCTGACGCAGCCCGGCCAGCGCGGTGGACGCCGAGGAGACCGCGTGCCCACGATCGGACAGCGCGCGCATCAGGGCGGTGCGGATCGTCGCGTCGTCCTCCACCAGCAGCAGCGCGGCCATCCCCGTACGCTAACCGCTTTCCGCGGCGCGGGGCGCTCCACGCGGGTCCGACGGACGGTCCTTAGCGCACTCTTAGCCTGGCGGGCGGCGCGTCTTAGCCCGTCCGGTGCGATGCTGGACCGGTGCGTACCCGTCGGTCCTGGCCCGCCCGCTCGCTGCTGGCGGTCGTCGGCTGGCTGGCCGCCGTGGCGGTCGCGACCAGCATCGGCGTCTTCGCCGTCGACGCGATCGGCTCGAACCTGGTCGGCAGCGCCGGCCGGCCACTCACCCAGGACCAGGTGGACCGGACGCTGGCGCGGTCCAGCCGGAGCCCCGCACCGGGTGGTTCGGCGAGCCCCACCGCGGGCGGGTCCACCGGTGCGTCGCCGACGCCGACCGGGTCGACCCGGGTGATCAACACCCGCGGCGGCACCATCGTGGCGGGCTGCCGCGACGGGCTGGCGCGCCTGCTGTCCTGGAGCCCGGCCCAGTCGTACCGCAGCGACGACATCGAGCGGGGGCCGGACCGGCGCGCCGAGATCAAGTTCGAGTCGGACTCGACCGAGGTGCACGTCCGGGTCGAGTGCGTCGGCGGGACACCCACGGCGCGCGAGGAGGTCGAACCGGAGGACTGAGGGCCGCGCCGGACCGCGACCGGGTCACCGGCGGACACCGCTTTCCGGCCGGCATCCCGATGGTATGGTGGATCCGTGCGGATGAGCTGTTGCAACCTCGGCTGGTGGCGCCCCTGACGGGCGGCACCACTCATCCGCGTTCCTTCACCACGCGGCCGCCCGGATCGGGCGGCCGTTTCGCGTGTGCGAGGTACGGGCCCGGAAAGGGCGGCTCCCATCACCACGAGGAGTCCTCATGGCCCGCCGCATCAGCGGTTTCACCCCGTCCGGCAACCTGCACCTGGGCAACTACGTCGGCGCGATCCGCCCGCTGGTGGACGACCAGGACAGCACCGAGAGCGTGCTGTTCATCTCCGACCTGCACGGGCTGACCCTCGACCACGACCCGGAGCAGGTGCGCGCCAGGACGCTGGAGTTCGCCACGGTCATGCTCGCCGCCGGCACCGACCCGGACAGATGCCTGTTCCTGGTCCAGTCGCACGTGCCCGAGCACGCCGAGCTGCACTACCTGCTGGAGTGCGCGACCGGGTACGGCGAGGCGCAGCGCATGATCCAGTTCAAGGAGAAGTCGAAGCGTCAGGAGCAGGTGCGCGTCTCGCTGTTCACGTACCCGATCCTGATGGCCGCCGACATCCTGCTCTACGACACCGACGAGGTGCCGGTCGGCGAGGACCAGGGCCAGCACGTCGAGCTGGCCCGGGACATCGCGTACCGGTTCAACACCCGGTACGGCCGGACGTTCGTGGTGCCACGGGCGGTGCATCCGACGGTGGCGGCACGCCTGATGGACCTGACGGACCCGGGCGCGAAGATGAGCAAGTCGGCGGCGTCCCAGGCCGGCGCGTTGCGCATCCTGGACGAGCCGGAAGTGTTGCGGCGCAAGGTGATGCGCGCGGTGACCGACGCCGGCAGCGAGGTCTGCTACGACCCCGACCGGCAGCCGGGCGTGGCGAACCTGCTGGACATCCTGGCGGCCTGCACCCGGGACGATCCGCGCACCCTGGCGCGGCTGTTCGACCGCTACGGGGAGCTGAAGACCGCCGTGGCCGACACGGTGGTGTCCACCCTGACCCCGATCCGGGAGCGCTACCTGGAACTGGCCGCCGACCCCGAGCACGTCCGGGCGGTACTGCGGGCGGGCGCGAAGCGGGCCCGGGAACGGGCGGGCGAGAAGGTGCGGGAGGCCAAGCAGGCGATCGGCCTGCTGCCGGTCTGACCGTCTGCGCGCCGGGCGGCTCCGACTGCGTACAGCTACCGCCGTGACGTTCCGTCCACCCACGGGCGGTACCGGCGGGGCCGCCCGCGCCGCGTGTGAACCGAACACCGAGTCGTTTTGCGGGCGATCAGCGCGCAGAAAAATAACTGAGAGTAGCTCTATGTAACCTCGGAGAGTGAACGTGATCACCGGGCCGTCACCGCGGCGCGGCCATCGCGTTTCTTCTCGGACACCAGGGTCCGCAGGACCGAGGACTCCGCACCCTCGCGGTGTGGTTGGTGTGCGCCGCGCGGCAGCTGGGGGGTATGCCGCGCGGCGCCGCCGTCTCCGCACCCACCGCCGCACCGGGTGCCACCGCCGGACCGAGAATCGTTGCGCGGCAAGCCTTCGGCGGTGCGCCAGGGCAACGGCACCGTCAGGGCAGCGCCACGATCAGGGCAGCGCCACGATCAGGACAGCGGCACCGACCGCCACGGCCCCCGGTCGGGTCCGGCGCGGAAGTCGTACCGCACCGGCCCCTCGGCGCCGAAGCTCAGCAGCGTGATCGAGCTGGTGCCCCAGTCGCGACCGGTCACCTCGGCGTGCATCACCAGAGCACGCGGATCGTCCTGCTCCGGGCGCGCGCCGTCGACCAGGTCCAGCCACGGCCCCCAGGCCCGCTCCGCCGGGACGTCCGCCCCGACCCTCGGCCGGCCCGCGAGGAACCGTGGCCCGAAGTACGCCGCGCGCGGAGCCCGGCGGTCACCCGGCCCGGTCCACCGGCCCTGGTTGACGAACAGATGGGTGCCCGCGCCGAGTTCGTACCGGTGGGCGCCGAGGCCGTTCCAGGTCAGTACCCGCACGCCGGTCGGTTCGACGGTGACCAGGTGGAACGGGTCGAACGGGGTCAGGTCGGCCGGCGTGGGCCCACCGGCCGCCGCGGCCAGTGGCAGCTCACCCCGGCTGCGCCGGTGACTGGTCGGTGCCGACTGCCCGGCGGCGTTGAGTACGCAACCGGCCCGGCCGGCCACCGGATCGACGGCCAGCCAGGTGCCGCCGGCCAGTCGGTCCCGGCCACCGATCAGGCCCGGCCGCTCCGGCCAGTGCCGGTCGGGGCCGTCCCACGGCCGGCCGAGGAACTCGTCGCGCACCGCGATCAGCGCGACCGCGTCGGGCCGGCCCGGTTCCAGACTCACGACCAGCGTGCACACTCGACGCCGCCCTTCGCAGATGGAGGGGTCATACCGTACATCGCGGCGGCGACGCGACCGGATCGTCCGGACGGCGACCGGACCGGCCCGGTGTACCGCCCGGACCGGTCGCGGGCCGCACCGCGCCCCGGCCGAGGTGGCGAACCCGAGGCACAGTATGTGACGTGGACTTTTCGCTGCTCGGACCCGTCGGCGCGCGCGTCGGCGGTCAGCCCGTGCCGCTCGGCCCACCCAAACAGCGACTGCTGCTGGCGGTCCTCCTGCTGGCCCCGGGCCGGGTCGTGCCCGTCGAGCGGCTGTACGAGCTGCTGTGGTCGGACGACCCGCCACGCAGCGCCCGCACCGCGGTACAGGTGCTGGTCTCCCGACTGCGCGCGGCGCTGGCCGGCGCCGGAGCCGAGACCCACGGCGTCCGCCTCGTCACCCGCGAGCCCGGCTACCGGCTCGACACCGACCCGGAACGGGTGGACCTGCACCGGTTCCGTGGCCTGGTCGAGCGGGCCGGGCACAGCGACTCGACGGCCCGGCGCGCGGACCTGCTCCGCCAGGCCCTGGACCTGTGGCAGGGTCCGCCGCTCGCCGACGTCGCCGACGAGGCGACCCGCGACCGGCTCTGCGTCGGCCTGACCGAGCAGCACCTGCGTGCGCTGGAGGACCGGATCGAGGCGGACCTCCAGCTCGGCCGGCACGCGGAACTGCTCCCCGAACTCCGTGACCGGGTCGCCGAGCAACCGCTGCGCCAGCGACTCGTCGGTGCCCTGATGCTGGCCCTGTACCGCAACGGCCGTCAGGACGACGCCCTCCAGGTGTACCAGTCACTGCGGGAGCGGTTGGCCGACGAACTCGGCCTGGACCCGGTGCCGGAACTGCGCACCCTGCACGAGGCGGTACTGCGGGCCGACCCCGACCCGGTCACGGCCAGTTGGGCACCTCCCGGGCCGGCGCAGCTGCCACCCGACCCTCCCGGGTTCGTGGGCCGCACCGAAGAACTGGGCCGGCTGGACGGGATCCTCGGCCCCGGCGGATCGCACCGCACCGTCGTCGTGTCCGGCGTGGCGGGCGTCGGCAAGACGGCGCTCGCCGTGCGGTGGGCGCACGCCGCGGCCGCCCGGTTCCCGGACGGCACCCTGCACGCAGACCTGCGCGGCTGGTCCGGTGACGAGGTGGAGACCGGGGCCGTACTGGACCGGTTCCTCCGGGCGCTGGGCGTACCGGGCCCCAGGGTGCCCACCGACCCGGAGGCCCGCGTCGACCTGTACCGCAGCATGCTGGCCGACCGGCGGGTGCTGGTCCTGCTCGACAACGCCCGTACGGCGGCCCAGGTCCGCCCGCTGCTGCCGGCCGCACCCGGCTGCGTCGCGGTCGTCACCAGCCGCAACCGGCTGGCCAGCCTGGTCGCCCGGGACGGCGCCCGGCCGATCCCGTTGGACCTGTTGGACTCCGACAGCGCACACGACCTGATCCGGGCCGCCGTCGGCGACGACCGGGCGACCCGTGGGCCCGTACTCAGCGACCTGGTCAGGCTGTGCGACCGGCTGCCCCTGGCGCTGCGTATCGCCGCCGGCCGGCTCGCCGTCGACCCCGCGTGCACGCCGGAGTCCCTGGCCCGCGACCTGGCCAGTGCGGAGCACCGGCTGACCGCCCTGCACCTGGACGAGGACGCCAGCGTCGCCGAGGCGTTCGCCGGTTCGTACCGGGCGCTGCCGGCGCCGGCGGCCAGACTGTTCCGCCTGGTTCCGCTGGCGCCCGGGGACAGTCTGTCGACGCACGCCGCGGCGGCCCTGGTGGACCTGCCCCGGGACGAGACCCGGCGGCTGCTCACCGAACTGGCGTCGGCGAACCTGCTGCTGCCCGTCGGCCCCGACCGCTTCACGATGCACGACCTGGTCCGGGCGTACGCACGGCAACGCCTGACCGCGGACGAGTCGACGCCGGAACGCGACGCGGCGCTGCGCCGGCTCGCGGTCACCTACCTCGACACCGCCCTGCGGGCCAGCCGGATGCTCGGCAGCAGTCACCCCGATCGGCGCATGTGGCTGGACGAGTCGCCGGCGGAGCCGGTCCGGTTCGGTTCCAGCGGCGAGGCGATGCGCTGGCTGGACGACGAGCGTGACCTGCTGGTCGACCTGGTCCGGCAGTGCGGGCAGCGGGCCTGGCCGGCGATCGGCTGGCGGCTCGCCCACGCGCTGTTCCGGTACCACGACATGCGCGGCCGCCGGGACGGCTGGCTGGAGGTGGAACGGATCGGGCTCGCCGCCGCACAGGCCACCGGCGACGGGTATGCGATCGGCCTGTTACGCCGGGAGGTGGGCACCGTACTGGGCAAGATCTCGCCCGACGCCGAGACGTTCGAGCAGCTCGGCGAGGCGCTCCGGCTGCACCAGGAGGGCGGCGACGAGGCGGAGGCCGCCCGCGACCGGTCCGACCTCGGGCTCGCGCACTTCTACGCCGGCGACTACGCGCGCAGCCGCGAGTACAGTCGCGCGGCCCTCGACTTCTTCCGCGAGTCCGGCGACACCACCGGCCTGCTGCTGGCGATCAACAACCTCGCCATCGCGCAGGGCGCCGACGGTCAGCTCGTCGAGGCGGTCCGCACCCTGCGTTCGGGCACCGAGCTGGCGGAACGCACCAGCATCACCCGCAACCTCTCGCTGTGGGGGAACCTGGCCAACGCGTACCTGCTGCTCGGCGACCACGACCGGGCGCACGACCTCGCCTCCCGCGCCCGGCGGCTGCACCAGCTCGCCGGCGACGTCAGCGGGGAGGCCAACGCGCTGCGGACCCTGGCCGAGACGCTGCCGCCGCCGGAGTCGCACACCGCGTTGCAGGAGGCGCTGCGGCTGTACCGGTCGATCGGCTCGCCCACCGCCGAGGAGGTACGGGCCCGCCTGCGTGTCGGCGGCTGACCGGACGCG
>JBAUUM010000350.1:0-5365 GCA_049582705.1 Actinocatenispora sp. | reverse complement strand
CGTCAGTGCCGTTCGTGTCAGTGCCAGTCGCGTCAGTGCCGTTCGTGTCAGTGCCCGCCGCGTCGGGCCCGGTCGCGTCCGGGCCAGGCGAGGCCGCCGGCCGCCCCGGCCAGCGCATCGGCAGCAGGCCGTCCTCACAGCCCACCAGGAACACCACCGGGAACTCCAGGCCCTTCGAGGCGTGCAGGGTGAGCAGCGTGACCCGGTCGGCGCGCGGGTCCCACGTGTCCACCTCGGCACCGGTGGCCAGCTCGGCGAGGAACATCTCCAGGTCCGCACCGCACCGGGCGGCGAGCGGCATCAACAGATCCACCGCGTTGTGCAGGTCGCGGTCCGTCACCTGCGGATCGGTCGGGTCCGGCCGTCCGGCCAGTACCTGCGCGGTCAGCCGCACCCGGGCCGCCATCGCGCCGTCGATGCCGGTCGCGTACCGGAGCTCGTCGGCGATCGCCGCCACCCCGGGCCGGTCCAGCAGCCGGTCGTGCGACCGCTTCTGCACCGGCACCCCGGCCCGCGACAACGCGTCGATGATCGGCGCCGCCTGTGCGTCCGTCCGGTACAGCACCGCGATGTCGGCGAACGACACGCCGCCCAGCGGCCCGCCGTCCCGGCCGTCCACCCGACCCGAGTCCAGCGCGTGGAACGAGGACCCGCCGACCAGCTGGTCGATGGTGCGGGCCACGAAGTCCGCCTCGTCCGCCGGGCTGGACGCCCCGTACCGGGTGATCCGGGCACCGCTGATCGCGCCCCGCCGCGCCGGCGCCAGCGACCGGTCCGGCACCAGCGTGCCCGGCGCGATGGCCTGCACCGCCGCCGCCAGGATCGGCGCGGTCGACCGGTAGTTGCGGGTCAGGCGCACCACCGTCGCGGGGTGGAAGTCCTCCTGGAAACGCAGGAAGTATCCGACGTCCGCGCCGCGGAACGAGTAGATCGCCTGGTCCGGGTCGCCGATCGCGCACAGGTTGCCGTCCGGCGGGCACAGCAGCCGCAGCAGTCGGTACTGGGACTCGTCCACGTCCTGGTACTCGTCCACGAACAGGTGCGTGTACCGCTGCCGGTACGCCTCGATCAACGCGTCGTCCCCGGACAGCAGCTGCACCGGAAGGGTCACCAGCTCGTCCACGTCGACCAGGTCCCGGGCCCGCAGCGCCTTGGTGTAGTCGGCGAGCAGGTCGTCCTGCCGGCCGGTGCCGGCCGCGGCCCGGCGCCGTTCCCGGAGCTGACCGACGAGTCGACGGGCCTCCCGAGTCTCGTCGTCCGGCAGCCCGGCCGCCTCGCCGGCGGCGTCCAGCTGCTCGTCGGTGTCGGCGATCCGGAACCGGGGCGACAGGTCGAACCGCGCGGCGTGCTCCCGCACGATCGACAGGCCCAGCGAATGGAACGTGGTGACCGTGGCACCCGTGTCGTGCGTGTCGGCACGCGACGACCTCGGCTCCGACGAGTGCTGCCCCGGGCCGCCGGGGCGGGCGGCGAGCAGGAACCGCAGCCGCTCCCGCATCTCGTCCGCGGCCCGCCGGGTGAACGTGATCGCCAGGCAGCGCTCGGCCGGGACGTCACACTCCACGATCAGGTGGCCGAGGCGCTGGATGAGCGTACGGGTCTTGCCGGTGCCGGGGCCCGCGATGATCAGCACCGGGCCCTCGGTGACCTGCGCGGCGGCCTTCTGGTCCGGGTCGAGCAGGTCGAGCAGCCCGGTACCGAGGCGTTCCATGCCGGTCAGTACCGGCTCCACGTGGCTGAGGCCGGCCAACGCCTCCGGTGGTGCCGTGTCACCGGCGTCGTCGGCCACGATCGGCTCACCGGGCAGCTCGTCCTGCACGGAGGTGGCCCGCTGGCGCGGCACCGTACGGGGGCGCCGGGCCCGCGGCGATCCGGCCGCGTCCCCGGGCGCCAGGTCGAACAGGGCGCCGCCGTCGGACCGGTCGAGCTCACCGGGGGCGAACAGCTTGATCACGCCGTACTCACCGTCGTACCCGGACTCCCGGACGACCTGCCCGCGTCGCAGCCGGGCGACCGCCTCGCCCAGTTCGTCGCCGCCCACCCGGGACACCTCGTCGATCGGCACCGTGGTGAGGATGTCCAGCTCCGGACCCAGCTCGGCGATCAGCGAGACCACCTTGCCGTCGACCTTCTTGCTCTTCGGGCCGACCGAGTTGATCTCGCCGAGGATCTCCGGCAGCGGTACCAGGTTGCGGAAGTCGGCCGCGCCGTCCGGCCGCTGGCCCGCAGGGCGGTCGGCGAGCGCCTCGACCCGGTGCAGTACGCCGACGGTCAGTGGTTTTCCGCAGGCCGGACACCGGCCGTCCATCCGGCGCGTCTCCGCCGGGTCCAGCCGCACCTCGCACTTGCGGTGCCCGTCCAGGTGGTACTTGCCCTCCTCGGGGAAGAACTCCACGGTCCCGCCGAAGCCCTCCCGGGTGCGCAGCGCGTCCCGGATCGCGAAGTAGTCGTACGGGGTGTGGAACGCCGTGGCCTCGCGACCCAGCGCCGGCGGCGAGTGCGCGTCGGAGTTGCTGACCAGCGTGTACCGGTCCAGCGACGAGACCCGCCAGTTCATCAGCGGGTCGGACGACAGGCCGGTCTCGATGGCGAACACGTGGTCGGCCAGGTCCGCGTAGCAGTCGGAGATCGCGTCGAAGCCCGACTTCGAGCCGAGCGCCGCGAACCACGGCGTCCACACGTGCGCCGGCACCAGGTACCCGTCCGGGCTGGCCGACAGGGTGATCTCCAGCAGGTCCCGGGAGTCCAGGCCGAGGATCGGCCGGCCGTCCGAGCCGAGGTTGCCGATCCGACCGAGCGCCGTGTTGAACCGCGCGACCGCGTCCAGGTCCGGCAGGTAGATCAGGTGGTGCACCTTGCGGGTGTGGCCGTCCCGCTTGTAGATCGTGGAGATCTCGACCGACAGCATGAATCTCGTGGTGCCCTGGCAGGCCGGGGGGAGCCGCTGCGCGACGTGCTTCTCCAGCTCCGGCCGGAGCCGGTAGAGCCCGGGCTCGGCCGCGACGAGGTTCTCCCGCAGGTGGTCGTACCAGGCGGGGTGCGTGAAGTCACCGGTGCCGACCAGCCCGATGCCCTTCCGCCGCGCCCACCATCCCAGATGCTCCAGGTCGCAGTCACGACTGCAGGCGCGCGAGTACTTCGAGTGGATGTGCAGGTCGGCGTAGAACCCGGCAATCGGCGAACCATCGCTGTGCGGCACGCGGGCATCCTCGCACGAAACCTCCCGATACCACGCACGGACACCCCGCCGACCGCCAGGTCGTCACATACCCCACTTCGGGCGGTGGGCGCCGACCGAGGGCCGGGGGTCCGCCGGTGACTACCACCGGATTCGCCGCCGCGACCACAGATTCGACCGGCTGCGGTGACCGTGGCATACCTGTGAGTAGCGTGGCGGACCTGACTGGCAGACGCCGCCGTCAGCCTGGCAACCTGCGGGTATGCGGTTCATCGTGTACGGGGCGGGCGCCATCGGCGGGGCGCTCGGCGCCCGGCTGCACCAGGCGGGACATGAGGTGGTGCTGATCGCGCGCGGTCCGCACCTGGCCGAGATCGGCAGGTCCGGGCTGCGCGTGCAGGACCCCGGGGCCGACGTCACGCTGCCGGTCCCCGCAGTCGGCGGGCCGGACGAGATCGACTGGCGACCCGACGACGTCGTACTGCTCACGATGAAGAGCAACGGCACGCGCGACGCGGTCCGGGCACTCGCGGACGTCGCCGACCCCGGCACGGCGGTCGCCTGCGTACAGAACGGCGTCGGCAACGAGCCGGAGGCGCTGCGGCACTTCGCGAACGTGTACGGGGTGTGCGTGATGATGCCGGCCGGGCACCTCACGCCCGGGGTGGTCCAGGCGTACTCCACGCCCGTCACCGGCATCCTCGACATCGGCCGGTACCCGACCGGGGTCGACGACACGGCACGGCGGATCGCCGCGGCGTTCACCGCGGCCACGTTCGTCTCCGAGGCCCGACCGGACGTGATGCGCTGGAAGTACCGCAAGTTCCTGGGGAACCTGGCGAACGCGGTCGACGCGGCCACCCGGGAGGAGCCCGCTCAGGAGGAACTCGTCGCCCTGCTGCGCGCGGAGGGCGAGGAGTGCCTGCGCGCCGCCGGCATCGACCCGGTCAGCACGGCGGAGGACATCGAACGACGCGGCGACATCATGACCATCACCAGGTTCGGCGACGCGCCGATGGGGTCCTCGACGTGGCAGAGCCTTCAGCGTGGCAGCGGGTGGACCGAGGCCGAGCACCTCAACGGTGAGGTGGTGCTGCTCGGCCGGTTGCACGGCGTCGCCACCCCGGCCAACGAACTGGTCCTGCGCACCGTCAACCGGATGGCCCGCGAGCGCCTGACGCCGCGCAGCCTGTCCAGCCGGGACCTGCTGGACGAGCTGCTCAGCGAGTCGAGCGCAGGGTGACGATCGTGATGTCCGGTCGCGCGCCGACCCGGACCGGCGGCCCCCACGAGCCAACGCCGCTGGTCACGTAGAGCCAGGTGCGGTCGAACCGCGCGAGGCCCGACACGACGGGCTGCTGGAGCCGTACGGCGTAGTGGAACGGCCAGAGCTGGCCGCCGTGCGTGTGCCCGGACAGCTGCAGGTCGACCCCGCGACGGGCCGCGTCGTGCACCTGGACCGGCTGGTGGGCCAGCAGGACGACCGCCTGGTCGGGGTCCCGGCCGCGCAGCGCCGCCGCGTAGTTCGGCGCCTCACCCGGCGAGTACTCGCCGCCGGTGGCGTCGTTGACGCCGGCCAGGTCGAACGCTGCGGTACGCCCGCCGATGATCTCGGTGTGCTCGTTGCGCAGCGGGTGCACGCCCAGTTCACGGATCTCGTCGACCCACTCCGTGACGCCCGAGTAGTACTCGTGGTTGCCGGTCACGAAGTACGCGCCGTGCGGCGCGGCGAGCCGGCGCAGCGGCTCCACGGCCGGACCGAGTTCGTCGACGCTGCCGTCGACCAGGTCACCGACGAGGGTGACCAGGTCGGGCGAGTGGCTGTTGACGGCGTCCACCACGCGCTCGGTGTAGCCGCGGTCCAGGATCGGACCGAGGTGCAGGTCGGACAGTACGGCGATGCGGAATCCGTCGATCTGCGGGTCCAGCCGGCCCAGCGGGATCGTGACGTGCTTGATCACCGGCCCGCTGAGCTGCGACCACAACCCGTACCCGACGGTCCCGGCGGCGGCGGCACCGGCGACCAGGGCCAGTGAGCGGGCCAGGAACAGCCGCCGGGCGGGGTCGATCTGCATTCCGGTGTCCGACGCGCTGTCGGCCGGGCCCTTGTCGGTCAGGTCGTCGCCCTGACCGCGGTCGTCCGCCCGGCCACCGTTGTCGCCCGCCTGGCCGCCGGCGGTCGGGTCG
>JBAUUM010000349.1:0-6829 GCA_049582705.1 Actinocatenispora sp. | reverse complement strand
GTGTTCGGCGCGGACCTGGCCCTGGACCCGGCGCAGGCGCCGGAGGCGTTCGACGCGGCCACCGACGGGCACGGACTGGACGTCGTCATCGACGCGGCGGGGCTGCCCGCCGTGTCCGCCGCCGCGGTGCGCTGGACCCGCCGAGGGGGACGCACCGTACTGCTCGGCGTGTTCGACGCGGACGTGCCGGTCGGGATGCTGGACCTGCTGACGGGCGAGAAGGAGATCATCGCCTGCCTGTCGCACAGCCACGACGGGGACTTCCCCCGCGCCGTCGCGCTGCTGGAGTCCGGTGCCGTCGACCCGCGGCCACTGCTCTCGGACCGCATCGGGCTCGACGAGACGGTGGAACGCGGCTTCGACGCCCTGGTGGCGGCGCCGGACCGGCATCTGAAGGTCGTCGTACTGCCGTGAGGCCGGGAATTCCGCCCGGGGCCCCGGCGTTGGCACAGCCGAGATATCCCGTAAGGAGGAGATCGCCGTGGCGACGGTCGAGCTGACCAAGGAGAACTTCGACAGCACGCTGTCCGGCAACGACACCGTACTGGTGGACTTCTGGGCGAGCTGGTGCGGACCGTGTCGAATGTTTGCGCCCGTCTACGAGCAGGCGTCCGAGGACAACCAGGACCTGGTGTTCGGCAAGGTGGACACCGAGGCCCAGCAGGAACTGGCCGGCGCGTTCGGCATCCAGTCGATTCCGACGCTGATGGTCGTGCGGGACGGGATCGTGGTGTTCTCCCAGCCGGGTGCCCTGCCGGCGCCGACGCTCACCGAGCTGATCGGCAAGGTCCGCGAGCTGGACATGGACGAGGTGCGGGCGAGCATCGAGAAGGAGACCGCGAAGGAGGCCTGAGCCTCCGGACGGGGCGCGCCGGGCACTGGTCCGGCCGCAGCCATGACGCGCGACGCGCGAGGCCCCGGTGGGCATCCGCCGGGGCCTTTGTCGTGCCCGTGACCAGGCTTGTTCGCCAACAGTGAAACAACGCCGAGGCCGGGAATGAGTCGACCCGACTCAAGGTTGCGCCGGGCAGTACGAGGAATGGAGCGCACTCATGGCTGACTACGAGCTGCCGGTCGTCCCGCTGTCCGACACGGTCGTGCTGCCCGGGATGGTCGTGCCGATCACCCTGGACACTGAGCGGCAGGCCGCGGTGGACGCGGCCCGGACGGCCACCCGCTCGCCCGCCACTCCCGGCCTGCTGCTGGTGCCGCGCATCGACGGGCACTACGCGGGCGTCGGCGTCGTGGCGCAGATCGTCAAGGTCGGGCGCCTGCCCGGCGGCGAGCCCGCCGTCGTGGCCCGCGCCACGACCCGGGCCCGGATCGGCCGCGGGATCAACGGTCCCGGCGCCGCCCTGTGGGTCCAGGCCGACAAGATGACCGATCCGCCCGCGACCGAGCGGGCGAACACCCTGGCCGGCGAGTACAAGTCGGTGCTGACCTCGATCCTGCAGCAGCGCGGCGCGTGGGAGGTCGTCGACCGCGTCGGGCAGATCTCCGACCCGGGGGAACTGGCCGACACCGCCGGCTACGTGTCCTGGCTGGACTCCGCGCAGAAGCTGCGGCTGCTGGAGACCGCCGACCCGGCCGACCGGCTGGAACTGCTGCTGGACTGGGCGAAGCAGCACCTCGCCGAGTCCGAGGTCGCGGACAAGATCCGCGACGACGTGCAGCAGAACATGGAATCCACCCAGCGGGAGTTCCTGCTGCGCCAGCAGCTCGCCGCGATCCGCAAGGAACTGGGCGAGAACGAGCCCGACGGCGCGGACGACTACCGGACCCGGGTCGAGGGCGCCGAGCTGCCGGAGAAGGTACGCGACGCCGCGCTGCGCGAGGTGGGCAAGCTGGAACGCGCGTCCGACCAGTCACCGGAGTCCGGGTGGATCCGCACCTGGCTGGACACGGTGCTGGAACTGCCGTGGACGACCCGCACCACCGACTCCACCGACGTACCCGCGGCACGTACGGTGCTGGACACCGACCACGCGGGCCTCGACGACGTCAAGGACCGCATCGTGGAGTACCTGGCGGTACGGGCCCGGCGCGCCGACCGCGGCCTGCAGGTCGTCGGCGGGCGCGGCTCCGGGGCGGTACTGGCCCTGGTGGGGCCGCCCGGTGTCGGCAAGACCTCGCTCGGCGAGTCGGTGGCGCACGCCCTGGGCCGCAAGTTCGTCCGGGTCGCGTTGGGCGGGGTCCGCGACGAGGCGGAGATCCGCGGCCACCGGCGTACCTACGTGGGCGCGCTGCCGGGCCGGATCGTCCGGGCGATCTCCGAGGCCGGATCGATGAACCCGGTCGTGCTGCTCGACGAGGTGGACAAGCTGGGCGCGGACTTCCGCGGTGACCCCGCCTCGGCGCTGCTGGAGGTGCTGGACCCGGCGCAGAACCACACCTTCACCGACCACTACCTGGAGGTGGAGCTGGACCTGTCCGACGTGCTTTTCCTGGCCACCGCCAACGTGGCCGACACGATCCCACCGGCGTTGCTGGACCGGATGGAACTCATCCGGCTGGAGGGCTACACGGAGGACGAGAAGGTCACCATCGCCCGTGAGCATCTGCTGCCACGGCAGCTGTCGCGTGCGGCGCTGACCGGCGAGGAGGCGTCGTTCTCCGACGACGCGTTGCGGCAGATGGCCGGCGAGTACACCCGGGAGCCGGGCGTGCGGCAGCTGGACCAGCTGCTGGCCCGGGCGTTGCGCAAGGTGGCGACCAGACTCGCCACCGGGAAGACCGACACGCCGGTACGCATCGGACCGGACGAGTTGCGGGACTACCTGGGCCGGCCGCGGTTCACCCCGGAGGCCGCGGACCGCACCGCGGTTCCCGGCGTGGCCACCGGTCTCGCGGTCACGGGGGCCGGCGGCGACGTGCTGTTCGTGGAGGCCGCGCTGCTCGACGGCGAACCGGGTCTGACCCTGACCGGTCAGCTCGGCGACGTGATGAAGGAGTCGGCCCAGATCGCCCTGTCGTACCTGCGGGCGAACTCGCCGCGGCTGTCGGTGCCGGGCGAGCCGCTGGCCGACCACCGGGTGCACGTACACGTGCCGGCCGGTGCGGTGCCCAAGGACGGGCCGTCCGCCGGTGTCACGATGACCACGGCGCTCGCGTCGCTGCTCAGCGGCCGGCCGGTACGCGCCGAGGTCGGCATGACCGGTGAGGTGTCGTTGACCGGTCGGGTACTGCCGATCGGCGGGGTGAAGCAGAAGCTGCTCGCCGCGCACCGGGCCGGGCTGACCGAGGTGATCCTGCCCCGGCGCAACGAGCCGGACCTCGACGAGGTGCCGGAGACGGTACGTGCGGAGCTGACGATCCATCTGGCCGACAGCGTGGACCAGGTGCTGGGTTGGGCGTTGTCCGCGCAGGCGGCTCCGGCCCGGGCGGTGGCCTGAGCACACCCGGCTGACGGGGCCCCGACACCTCGCGTGTCGGGGCCCCGCCGGTGTCGGACCTCAGAGCGCCCGCAGGTACACCTCGAAACCGGCCGGCGCCGCCGTCAGCGAATGCTGCGGCAGCGTCGCCGGGCCGCACGAGCCGGTGCCCAGCCCGTGGTGGGCGTGGTCGACGTTGAGCACCACCCGGTCGCCGGGCACCAGGTCGGTGGTGTGCCGAGCGGCGTCCAGTGTCTCGCTCGTCCACCGGCGCGCGGTCAGGTCGAACGGGGCCGGCCCGGACACCCAGAGGCCCGGGCCGTCCGGCCGGGTCAGCGTCGCCCAGCGCACGTCGGTGCGGTTGCCGTTCTCCTGCGGGAAGACGTACGGCGTCTGCAGTTCGTCCACGGTACGGGTCCAGCGGCCGATCCGGGCCGCCTGCCGGCTGTCCCGGTAGGCCTCCCCGGGCCCACCGCCGAACCAGGTCATGCGGTCCACGGTGGACGGCAGCGACAGCCGCAGGCCCAGCCGGGGCAGCGGCAGCGTCCAGTCCCCCTCCGGCCGGACGGACACCACGAGCCGCAGCAGGTCCTCGTGCGCGGTCCAGCGGAACGTCGCCGCGATGCCGAGGTCGGTGGCGGCGGGGGCGATCCGGTGACGCACCACGAGTTCGTCGCCGTGCGCGGCGACCTCGTCGACGCGGTGGTGCAGCCGGTCCAGGCCGAGCGCACGCCAGGCGCCGACGACACCCGCGTCGTTGTCGATCGGCGCGCGCCATACATCCAGCAGCGGCCCGGTCAGCTCGAGCCCGGCGAGCCGGCGCAGGGTGCCGTCGGCCGGGTCGAATTCGGCCGGGCCCAGCGCGAGGCCGCCCCGGCCTGTGGTCACACCGGAGCGTCGTGGTGTGGCGTCCCGGACCGGCAGCGGCGCCGGAGCCGGTCCGGTGAGCTGGATCTGGCCCCAGCCGAGCACGTGACCCGCCGGCGCCCAGGGAAGGTCCACAGTGGACTCCGCGAGGACGGTCAGCCAAACCTCACCCGTGTTGTCCCCCACCGGCGGCAGGTCCAGCGAGTCCAGCGGCAGCTCCGCCGCAGCGCCGGCGGCGAGTACGGGCCCGGCGAAGGTGCCCTCCGCCACCGGCTCACCGTCCTGCTCGACGGTCCATCGCCAGGCGACGTCGGTCAGGTCGAGCATGTCGTACCGGTTGAGGACGCGCAGCACCCGTCGGTCGCCGGTGACCCGGACCGGCTCGATCACCTTCGCGAACTCGGTCAGGCCCGGCGACGGTGTGCGGTCCGGGAAGACCAGCCCGTCGACGACGAAGTTGCCGTCGTGCAGTTCCTCACCGAAGTCGCCGCCGTAGGCGAAGTACTCCCGGCCGTCCGGCGTCCGGCGGCGGATGCCGTGGTCCAGCCACTCCCAGATGAACCCGCCCTGGCAACGCGGGTACTTCTCGAACAGTTCCTGGTACTCGGTGAGCCCGCCCGGCCCGTTGCCCATCGCGTGGCCGTACTCGCACTGGATGAACGGCATCGACCGGCGTCGGGCGTCCAGTTCGTCGCTGACCGGGCTGCCGGCCTCGACGTGCCGGGGCTCCTCACGCCGGCCGATGGCGTCCACCTCGGCATGTGGGGCGTACATCCGCGAGTACACGTCGGTGTAGCGGCAGGCCCGGTCGCCCTCGTAGTGGATCGGCCGGGACGGGTCACGTCCGCGCGCCCAGTCGGCCATGGCGCCGTGGTTCGCGCCGACGCCCGCCTCGTTGCCCAGCGACCACATGATGACGCACGGGTGGTTCTTGTCGCGTTCCACCATCCGGCGCATCCGGTCCAGGTAGGCGGGCCGCCAGGTCTCGTCGCCGCTGGGGTTGCCGCGCCAGTCGATCACCCCGAAGCCGTGTGTCTCCAGGTCGCACTCGTCGACCACCCACAGGCCGAGCTCGTCGCAGAGCGCGAGCATGTCCGGGTGCGGCGGATAGTGGCTGGTGCGCACCGCGTTGATGTGGTGGCGCTTCATCAGCAGCAGTTCGGCACGCACCGTGTCCCGCGGCACCACCCGACCGAGGTCCGGGTGGAACTCGTGCCGGTTGACCCCGCGCAGCAGGATCCGCCGGCCGTTGACGGTCAGTACCCCGTCGGTGATGGCGACGGTGCGGAAGCCGATGCGCAGCCGGGCCCGCTCGGTGCCGGTGGCCACCTCGGCGTCGTAGAGCCGGGGCGTCTCGGCGCTCCACCCGGTCACCCCGTCGACGCTGACCGGTTGGTCCGCGGGGTGGTCCACGACGCCCAGCTCCGGGATGGTCAGCCGGGCCGGCGCAGCGGTCTCGACGCGGACGGTGCCACGGCCGGTGACCGGGTGCGCACCGGGCTCGAAGTCCGCGCGCACGAACAGGTCGGCCAGTCCCCCGGCCGGCCGGTGCAGCAGGCTCACGTCGCGGAAGATGCCGGGCAGCCACCACATGTCCTGGTCCTCGAGGTAGCTGCCGGCCGACCACTGGTGCACCCGTACGGCGAGCACGTTGCGGCCGGGCCGCAGCGCCCGGCCGACCTCGAACTCGGTGGGCAGCCGGCTGCCGGTGGCCCAGCCGAGCTCGACGCCGTTGAGCCAGGCCCGGTAGCAGGAGTCGACCCCGTCGAAGCGCAGCACGCTGGGCCCGGCGGGCCAGGTCGGCGGCAACTCGAACACCAGCCGGTGGTCGCCGGTCGGGTTCTCGGTGGGCACCCGCGGCGGGTCGACGGGGAACGGGTACACGACGTTGGTGTACGCGGGACGGCCGTGCCCGTGCATGGGCCAGCTGGACGGTACCGGCAGCGTCTCCCAGTCGGCGTCGTCGAAGTCGGGTGCCTCGAAGCCGGTCGGGAGCTCGGCGACCGGACTGAGCCGGAAGGCCCAGGTCCCGTTCAGCGTGAGGGTCGGCGCGTCGGTGTCGTACGTGGCGCGGGGCGGGCACGCCCCGGCGCCCGGCGACGGGTCCTCGAAATATGGCAACAC
The DNA here is from genome assembly GCA_049582705.1 of Actinocatenispora sp. Taxonomy (GTDB): domain Bacteria; phylum Actinomycetota; class Actinomycetes; order Mycobacteriales; family Micromonosporaceae; genus Actinocatenispora. The sequence continues at coordinate 467 of JBAUUM010000349.1, read as the reverse complement.
CATCGCGCATCCTCCAACACGATCACCCATGTCCGGACGTCGACACCGTAGCGGACGACCCGGTCGCCGGCACCGGACGCGACCCGGCGTCCCACCCGCCGGGCGGGCGCCGGGGCCATGGACCACGGCCGTCCCCGGTCCGACGGCGCCGGAACGGCAGCACGCGAGCTGACCGGTTTGGCCCGATACGCCGTCGCACAAGCGATATCGTGCGTCCGGAACTGCGGAAACCCGCCACACCGAGCCCTGAAGGCTATTGCACTCGGCCAGCCGGAGGGCTGAAACTTCTTTACCAACAGTCGGCTACCTCGAAGGGACCACGGATGGACCAGGCAGGCAGGCGCGCCGCGACGCACGACGACGCGACGGCACTGAGCCGGCGCCGGTTCGGCGCGCTCGCCGTCGGTACGGCGGCGGCCACCACGGCGGCGGCACTCCCCGGCGGATCGGCCCTCGCGGCACCGACC
>JBAUUM010000348.1:0-10452 GCA_049582705.1 Actinocatenispora sp. | reverse complement strand
CGTCCCGGACCTCGGCGCCCGGTCCGACGGCATCGTCCAGGTGGCGGACACCGGCGACGCCCAGGCGCTCGCCGAGGCCGCCTGCCATGTCGCCGGCGGTCGACCCGCGGGACTGCTGTCCTGGTACGACGGCACGATGGTCGCCACGGCCCGCGCCGCCGAACTGCTCGACCTGCCGACGCCGCCGGCCACCGCCCTGCAACGGGCCCGGCACAAGTACTCGGCCCGGCGGGCGATGCGCGCCGCCGGCCTGCCCGCACCGGCCTTCGCGTTGATCGGTGCCGCCGAGGAGGCCGACCGGGTAGCCGCCGAGGTCGGACTTCCCGCGATCATCAAACCCGTCAACGGCACCGCGTCCAGCCTGGTACGTCGCGTCACCGACGTGGCCGGGCTGGCCGCCGCGTACCGGGAACTCGCCGCCCACGCCGGCGAGACGCTGCCCGGCCTGTACGGCCACGTACTGACCGATCCGGACACCGGCGCCCGGCTCGACCCGGCGCGGACCTTCCTGGTCGAGGGCCTGCTCGCCGGGCCCGAGTACAGCGCCGACGTCATCGTGCGGGACGGGATGGTCGAGCACGTCGTACTGCTGGACAAGTTCCTGATCGACGACGACTTCTTCGAACGCGGCTTCTGCTGGCCACCGCTCGGTGTCGACGCCGACAAGCAGGCCCGGATCTACCGCGCCGTGGACGGAGCGGTACGCGCGCTCGACGTCGACAACACGACCGCGCACGTCGAGGTGCGCGACGACCCGCTGCTCGGCCCCACCGTGGTGGAGGTCAACGCCGGCCGGCCCGGCGGGCAGATCATCGGCGTGCTGGCCGCCCTCGGCACCGGCATCGACCTGCGCGCCGAGCACCTCGCGCTGGCACTCGGGGCGCCCCGACCGGACCGCGGCGCCCCGCGGCTGCCACCGCCGCTGGCCACCCTCACCGTCTTCGGTGACCGCTCCGGGCGGCTCGTCCGCATCGACGGCCTCGACGAGGCCGCCGAGCATCCCGACGTGATGGCGGTGGTCCCGTTCGTCTCACCCGGCGATCACCTGGACGCGCTGCGCGAGACGTTCCCGGTGAACTTCCTGGTCGCGGGACTGGAGACGCGCGACGAACTGGTCGCCACGTACAAGGAACTGGCGGAGATCGTGCACCTGGTCATCGAGCCGGACCCCACCGACGCCTGACCCGCACGGCCCTCGCGCCCGTATTCCGCGCCCCGCCCGTACGCCTTCTGTGCAGCGACTCGCCGATTGGCTTGGTGTGTTGCTGCACGGTTCGGTGGTGCCTCGTGTTCTGTGCAGCGGCTCGCCGATTGGCTCGGCGTGTCGCTGCACAGTTCGGTGGTGCCGCGGGTTCTGTGCAGTAAGGCGCCGATTGGCTCGGCGTGTCGCTGCACAGTTCGGCGTGCGGTGCGGTGCGGGCGCGTGGTGCGATAGCGGTACCTGCGGTGCGGCGCGCGCGGCGGGGCGGGGCGGGGTGGGTCAGCGGTCGAGGGCGTGGCCGGTGCCGGTCACCGCGTTGTGCTCGTCCACCATGACGACCCGCGGCTCCAGCTTCGCCGCCTCCTCGTCGCTGATGCTCGCGTACGCGATGATGATGACCAGGTCACCGGGCTGGATGAGCCGGGCCGCCGCGCCGTTGATGCCGATGACGCCGCTGCCGCGCTCGCCCTCGATGACGTACGTCTCCAACCGCGCGCCGTTGTTGATGTCGACGACGTGGACCAGTTCGCCGGGCAGCAGGTCGGCTGCCTCCATCAGGTCCAGGTCGATGGTCAGCGAGCCGATGTAGTGGAGGTCGGCCCGGGTCACGGTGGCCCGATGGATTTTCGATTTCAGCATGGTCCGGAACATCGTTCCTCGTTTTCTGCCGTGGCGGAGAATGCGTCACGGCGCCATGATCAACCGTTCCGCGCGCGGAATCGGACCGCCTCGGAGCGTGGTTGATTCGCCAGCCGGGAGAATTCCCACGGGCGCGGCGCCAGGAGCATGATAGCGAGCGTACGGTGCCGGAAAGCGCCATGTCGGGCGTGCTCAGGCGGCCCGCCGTTACGGTTTTGTTGCGCGGCGGATTCGCTGCCCTCCCGGCCGACGGGAGGCCCCGGTGAGATTCACCCGGTCCATTGGCGAACTTCTGTTATCGTACGGTCGATGAACGCCTGAGAGGTTTGTTCCGCTCCCTCGCGGGACGCCTCCAGTTGCTTTTCTTCGTTATGTCTGAAATCCCGGCATTGCCGGAATCAATGGCGTGACGGCCCGTTTCCTCATCGTCATTTCGGTGTGACGCGCAGGCGTACCGGGCCGTGCGGAAGGCTGGCTGAAGACGATGGACGGATCACACCTCGCGCCCCTGCCCGGTGACGGCTGGCAGGCCTGGCGTTGGGGCCTGCTGCGCTCGGCCGGGTTCGGCGTGGACGGCCTGGACCTGCTGTCCGCGCCGGACTGCGCGACCGTCGCCGACGCCCACCTCGACGGTGACGCGGACGCCGGGGAGTACCGGGCGGCGTTCGACAAGGCGGTCGCGACGATCGCCGACGGCATCCACGAGGTCGCGGCCAACCCCCGCTTCCGCGCCGCCGTCACCTGGCAGAACCCCGGTGCGGCCGGCGCCGCGCGCAGCGTCCTGCGCGACGGACCCGGCGCGGCGCGCAACGAGCGTCGTCGCCGCCGCGAGGAGATCATCGCCAAGTACTGGCAGCGCTACTGCGGCAAGAACGACTCCGTCGGGTTCTTCGGGCCGATCTGCTGGGCGCGACTGGACCCCTCTGCCGCGCCGGTGACCGGCGCACCCGGCGCCGACCTGCTCCGCCACCGGGTGGTGTTCTTCGAACGCTGGGCGCTGGCCACCCTCGCCGAGATGTTCGCCGCCGACCCGCAGGTCCGCCCGCACCTGCCGCTCGCGCTGCTGCCGCACCTGAGGCTGGACGCCGACCTGCTGCACCTGCCGGGCCGCACGTCGGTACGGCTGCCCGCCGCCGAGGTCGCGCTGCTGTGCCGGAGCGACGGCCGCACCTCCGCCGCGCGGATCGCCGCCGACCTGGTGGCCGACCGGGCCACCGGGTTCCAGCGGGCGACCGACGTGTACGTGCTGGCCGACCTGCTCGTCGAGCGCGGCCTGCTGCGCTGGGGGCTGGACCTGCCGATGAACCTCGACGCGGAGGCCGCCCTGCGCGCCGCCCTGGAGGGCATCGACGACCAGCCGGTACGGGACCGCGCCCGGACCGTGCTGGACCGGCTCGGCGCCTGCCGGGACGCGGTGGCCGCCGCCGACGACCCGGACGTACTGTCCGTGGCGATCGACGCGCTGGAGGCCGAGTTCACCGCCGCGACCGGTGGCCCGGCCCGCCGCCGGCCCGGCCAGACGTACGCCGGCCGTACCGTCTGCCACCTGGAAGCGGTCCGCGACCTGGACATGACGTTCGGCGGCGCCGTCCTCGACAAGCTCGGCGCGCTGGAACCGCTGCTGCACTCCGCGCGCTGGCTGACCGCCGCGATGGCCGAGCGGTACACCGGCGTGCTCGACGACCTGTACGACGACCTGGTCGCCGAACGTGGCGACGCGTCGGTGCCGTTCGACCAGCTGTGGTTCCTGGCACTCGGGCCGCTGCTCGGCGCGGAACGGCCGACCGACGACGTGGTCGGCGACTACCTGACCCGCTGGACCGGCGTACTCGGGCTCGGCGCAGTCGAGCCCGGCGCGACCCGGCAGCGTTGGCGCACCGACGAACTGCTCGCCGAGGTGCGTCGGGCTTTCCCGGCGGACCGGCCGGGCTGGGCCACCGCCCGCATCCACACCCCCGACGTGCACATCTGCGCGACCGACCAGGCCGCCGCGGCACGCGGCGAGTTCACCCTCGTACTCGGCGAACTGCACATCGGCATGGCCGGCCTGGACACGCACTTCTTCCGGGTCGGGCATCCGCGTCCGGACGAACTGGTCGACGCGATGCGCCGGGACGTGCCGGCGTCCCGCATCCGGCTGGCCATGCCGGACGACTGGCCCCGCTCCAGCGCCCGCAACGCCGACTGGCTGCACGGCGAGCACGACATCACGATGGGGTTCGCCCCGGCGTCCGGTGTGGACACCACGAATCTCGTACCGGCGAGCGCGTTGCGGGTGTCCCGGATCCCCGACGCGGGGCTGGTGGTGCAGGCCGCGGACGGTAGGCGCTGGCCGGCGGTGGAGGCGTTCGCGGACATGCTCACCGTGCACGCGTTCGACACCTGGAAGCTGGCCGGCACCGGTGCGCACACCCCCCGCGTCACCGTGGACGACATGGTGATGCTGCGGGAGACGTGGCGGACCACGGTCGGCGCGACGGGCCTGGCGGACGTCACCGGTGAGCGGGAACGGTTCCTCGCGGTACGCCGTTTCCGTCGCGACCTGGGTCTGCCGGAACGGGTGTTCCTGCGGGTCGAGACGGAGATCAAGCCCTGCTACGTCGACCTGGCCAGCCCGCTGTACGCGCGGATCCTGTGCACCCTGCTGCGCGGTGCGCACCGCAAGGCCGGGCCGGACACCCCGGTGGTGATCACCGAGATGCTGCCCACCGCCGAGCACGCCTGGCTCACCGACGCCGACGGCCAGCGGTACGCCTCCGAGCTGAGGTTGCAGGTCACGGACCCGACCGTGGCCCCGTCCGCGTAGGCCGGCACCGTCACGTGGTCTTCCTGACACCGGGAAGCGAGGCGCGGCGGCTCCGTTCCGGCTCCCCGACACCGTGAGGTGCCGGCCGCCCTCTCCGTACCGTGAAGCGACACGCCGACCCGGTCGGCGTGTCGCTTCACAATCACAGGGGGAGTGGTGCGGGTCGGGTCAGTTCGGCAGCTGGCGGACCTTGTCGACCACCCCGCGGTGCAGTACGGCCGTAGTGCCGGTCACCGTGCCGGGCTTGACACCCCGGACCCCGGTGCCCGCGAGATCGCGCTCACCGAGGTACCGCAGGCTCTTCCGGTCGAAAATCCACTGGTCCCGGCCGCCGTGCTCGGTCGTCCACGACACGGCGACACCGTGCCGACCGACCGCGTCCGCGGCATCCTTGACGACCGTGACCCCGGGGATCTTCGCCGCCGCCCGGTACAGCGCGGCGGCCAGGTTCGGCGGGACCAACGTTTCGTGGAGCAGATCGCCGATGGTGACGAACGCCTCGTCGTCCGGCGACGATCCGGTGTCCTTCGTGTCGGCGTAGATCTTGCGCAACAGCGCGTCAGGATCGGTTGGCAGCGTGATCAGGTACTTGTACGTCGGATTGTTGAGGGTGGGGTTCGGGTTGGGGTCGAGCGACCTCCCGGTCTTGCTCTCCTTGAGGAATCCGGGCTGGCTGCCGTCCGCCGCCAGCCAGATCTGGCGCCGGTGCGGTGTGTCCATGGTCGTCTCGCCCGTGTCCCCGTTCGTCCTGGCGAAGGCGACCTTGCTGTCGACGTAGACGAACTGGTCGTCGCGTACCTGGATGGCGGGTTCGTGCGCCGCGACGAGGGAGATCCTCCCGAGCAGGTCGGAGGCCGCCGGGGTCGACGAGGCCTGCTGGTGCGCGCCGGTCTTCGGGTGTTCGGCCGTCGACCCTGCTCCGTGTACGACGAGACCGATGGTCACGGCGGCCACCGCGGCGACGGCTACCGGCGCGGCCAGGGCCAGGCGCCACCGACGGCGACCGGTCGCGGCCGGCGCCTTGTTGGTCTGCTGGATCTCGTTCAACAGGTGCTCCTTGAGCAGGAGGTGGCGGTCGGCGGACAGGGTCGGATCGGCCGGGGCCGGCAGCAGCCGGCTCAGCTCCGCCGGGTCGAGCGGCTCGTGCCGTCGTCGAGGGGTGGCGCTCATCGGTTCTTCTCCTGTGTCGACCGGGCCGCGTCTGCGCGGCCACCCTGTACCTGTCCGCGCCGGGGAAACGGTTCCATCCCAGTTCCCCGCGATTCCTCGAACTCCCGTGGGGCCGTCTCGCCCCGCGCCGACCCGCTTCCGTGGCCCGGGGCGGGGCCGGGACCGGAGCTGGCGAGCTTGCGCAGCCGGTTGCGAGCCCGGGACAGCCGGGACCGCACCGTGCCGACCGGTACGCCGAGCGCCTCTGCCGCCGCCGCGTAGTCCAGCCCGGACCACACGCACAGCGTGATGACCTCACGCTCCGCCGGGCGTAGCCCGGCCAACGCCCGGCGGGCCGCGGCCAGCTCCGCCGAGTCGCTCAGCCGACCGACCAGTTCCTCGGCGAAGTCCGGTACGAGATTGCGCACGGGCAGCCGGGCCAGCGCGGCGCGGTGCCGGCGGGCCGCCCGGGTGGTGTTGCGTAGGACGTTGGTGGCGATGCCGAGCAGCCAGGGCCGCAGGCTCTCGCCGTCGGGCCGTAGCTTCGCCCGCAGCCGCCAGGCCTCCAGGTAGGTCAGGGACACGACGTCCTCGGCGGTAGCCCAGTCGCCGAGGACCCGGACGGCGTGCCGGTACACGACGGGCGCGTGTTCGTCGAATATCTGGCTGAACGCGGTCGGGTCCCCGGACCGCAGCCGTGCGCGTAGTGAGAGCTCCACACCTCTTCCTGTCCGCGGGCTCGATCGGGTTCCATGAAGCGCGAAGGCGAATGTGGCGACGCCCGGTCACCACCACGCGCGCTGACGCCCGGTCAGCACCACAACCGCAGAGGCGGCGACGAGCGTGCCCGGAACGTCCGCCTGTCGGCGCCGGCCGGCGGCACTCGTAGACTTCGTGCCGGTAGCTGGGCAAGGCAGATCAGCCGGCGTCCCGGAAGGTACAGAGAAGGGTAGAACCGTCCGTATGTCTACGCTAGCGATCGGTATCGTCGGCCTTCCCAACGTCGGCAAGAGCACGCTGTTCAACGCCCTGACCCGCAACGAGGTCCTCGCCGCGAACTACCCGTTCGCCACGATCGAACCCAACACCGGCGTGGTGGGCGTACCGGACGAGCGGCTCGGTGTGCTGGCCGAGATGTACTCGTCCGACCGGGTGGTACCGGCGACGGTGACGTTCGTCGACATCGCCGGCCTCGTCCGGGGCGCCAGCGAGGGGCAGGGTCTGGGCAACAAGTTCCTCGCCAACATCCGCGAGTCGGACGCCATCTGCCAGGTGATCCGGGCGTTCCACGACGACGACGTGACGCACGTCGACGGCCGGGTGTCGCCCAGCGCCGACATCGACACGATCAACACCGAACTCATGCTGGCCGACCTGCAGACCATCGAGAAGGTGCTGCCCCGGCTCGCGAAGGACGCCAAGCTGCAGAAGGACAAGCGTCCCGTGCTGGAGGCCGTCGAACAGGCCAAGGCCGTACTCGACGGCGGCACCACCGTGTTCGCCGCCGGCCTGGACCGCGAGCCGCTGCGCGAGCTGCACCTGCTCACCGCCAAGCCGTTCCTGTACGCGTTCAACATGGACGAGGCGCAGCTGGTCGACGAGGCCACCCGGGACGAGCTGCGCAAGCTCGTCGCGCCCGCCGAGGCCATCTTCCTGGACGCGAAGATCGAGTCCGAGCTGGTGGAACTGCCCGACGACGAGGCTCTCGAACTGCTGCAGTCCATGGGCCAGGACGAGTCCGGGCTCTCTCAGCTGGCCCGGGTCGGCTTCAACACCCTCGGCCTGCAGACGTACCTGACCGCCGGCCCGAAGGAGGCCCGGGCCTGGACGATCAAGCGGGGCGCGACCGCGCCCGAGGCCGCGGGCGTCATCCACACCGACTTCCAGCGGGGCTTCATCAAGGCCGAGATCGTCTCGTACGACGACCTGATGGCGGCCGGTTCGATGGCCGAGGCGAAGTCGCGGGGCAGGGTGCGGATGGAGGGCAAGGACTATGTGATGGCCGACGGCGACATCGTCGACTTCCGCTTCAACGTCTGAGTCAGCAGTCTGCGAGCAGGGCGTCCAGCGTGGTCCGTGCCGTCTGTGACATGACCGGGTTCGTCGTGCGGTAGTACCAGAGGCAGCCGATCGCCTGGACGAAGGCCCAGGCCTTCCCGCGCCGCCACTCGTCGTCGCCGCTGCCGAGGGCGGACCGGAACGCGGTACGTGCCGTCGGGCCCATCAGGTTCCACGCGGGCTGCAGGTCCAGGGCGGGATCGGCGACACCGAGCTGCCCGACGTCGATCACGCCGTTCAGCCGGCCACCGTCGGCCAGCAGGTTCCCCGGCATCAGGTCACCGTGCGTCCAGGTGTCGGGTTCCGTACGGGGCGTCGTACGAAGCTCCGCCCACAACCTGCCCAGGACGCCCTCGTCGAGCATCGACCGGCTGCGCGCGAGCTCGAACGCGACCTCCTCGTCGTGCTCCGGGAGCAGGCCACCCCGGTTGGAGCCGGTGAACACCCGCCCCTCGGTGGGGAGTTTGCGTACGGCCAGTACGAACGCCGCGACGTCCTCGGCGAAGGCGGGGGAGTCGGCGACGGCCGCGTGGCTGGCGATCGTTCCGGGCACCCAGCGGTAGAGCGCCCACGGCAGCGGATAGCCCTCGCCGGGGTCGCCGATCGCGACCGGTTCCGGCGTCGGGTACGGCGACACGGCCAGCAGCCGGCGGGCGGCCTCGACCTCGGCGGTGATCCCGGCGCGTTTGGTCCCGGGGTCACCGGGCTCGATCGGGAACCGTGCCACCAGGTCGTCACCGATCCGGAACAACGCGTTGACCGTGCCGTGCGACCGGACGGCGGCGACCGGAAGTCCGCCCCACCGCGGGAACTGGGTCGCGACGAGCCGTGCCGCCAGTACCGTCGTGACGTCGAGCTGTCCGGGATGCATGGCCATGCCGAGTAGTGTCCGGAGACCGCCCACCCGACGCAGCCCCTTTTCCGACCGCGCGCGCTCGGGCGGGAGCGGCTCAGCTGCGGAAGCGGCTCAGGCGTCGCGTGGCGGGGTGGGGCCGTCGCCTTCCGTCCACACGAGGGTGAGGGCCAGGCGGGAGAGCCGCCACCCGGCCGATGTCCGTACCGCGTCGCCGTCGAGGTGCCCGCCGATGTGCAGATGCGCTCCGGGGTCGTCGGCACGGTGCACGTGGGTGGCGGTGAGTACCGCGCGCAGCTCCGCCCGGTCCCCGTCGACAGTGGCCGTCAGGTTCGTCACCTGGTGCAGGGTCCGGTCCCACAGGCCGAGGATCCGGGCCCGCTGGGAGTCCAGTTCGGCCAGGCCGCGGTGCGCGCCGACCGGGAAGTCGACGACGACGTCCGCGGTGACGATCGAGTCGAGCCAGGCGCGGTCGGCGCGCCTCTCGTCGAAGCCGGCGAAGTACCGGTGCACGAGGTCCTGGACGGCGGTCCGGTCGTCGAGGCCGGAGTCCGGTCCGGCGCGCGCGCTCATGCCGATGCCCGGCGCACGCTCAGCTGCGGCTGGTCCGGATCCAGACCCCAGCTGCCGATCCAGGTCGGGGTGATCCGGATGATCTCGCGGCTCATTCCCCGTACGGGCGGGTCGACGTCGGTGAGTGCCTCGGCGGTGCCGCGGATCTCCACGCCCCGGACCCGCCACGGGTCCACCGACGCGAGATCGTCGACGACGAGACCGACATGCGGATTTCCCTCTACGTTGCGGAACTTCCGGGTACCGCCCATCGCCCGGCCGCCGATGAGCACGGTGTTGCTGCGCTCGTCGACGACGAATCCGACGGGGTTGTTCTGGGGTGCGCCGTGCCGGTCGACCGTGGCCAGCCGGCCGAGGCGCTGCCCGGACAGGTACTCGAGGTCCGTCTCGGTGAATGTCAGTGCCATACCCGAACCGTAGAACCTCAAGCAAGGTTGAGGTCAACCGATCGGTGCGATCCGCCGCGTCGAGTGCGTCGAAACCGCCGGTACGGGAGATCACGGCGTGGTGTCATGGCCCTGCCGGCGCCGATGAGTTTCCGCCGGCCCGCTCGTCAGTACCGGTGAGTGGTCGCCAGAAGGCCGCCAGGATCCCCGGAGGAGGGGCATCGATGACCAACAAGCTCACGACGTGCCTGTGGTTCGACACCGAGGCCGAAGAAGCCGCCCAGTTCTACACCTCGATCTTCCCCAACTCGCGCATCCTGGACACCGCCCGGTACACCGAGGCGGGCCCGCGTCCGGCCGGCTCGGTCCTCACCGTGACCTTCGAGCTGGACGGCAGCCGGTTCGTCGGGCTCAACGGCGGTCCCGAGTTCACCTTCAGCGAGGCCGTCTCGTTCCAGATCGACTGCGCCGACCAGGACGAGGTCGACTCGTACTGGGAGAAGCTGTCCGCCGGCGGCCAGGAGGGCCCGTGCGGCTGGCTGAAGGACAAGTTCGGGGTGTCGTGGCAGGTGGTGCCGTCCGAGCTGATCGCGCTCACGACCGACTCGGACCCGGAGCGTGCCCGCCGCGCCACCGAGGCGATGTACAAGATGGGCAAGATCGACATCGCCGCCCTGCGCCGCGCCGCCGACGGGGGCTGAGCCGCCGGACCGTGACGGGTGGAACGGGGCGGCCGGCGTGCGGGGGGCGTCGGCCGCTCGCGGCCTCCCCGTCCATGGCGGACCGC
>JBAUUM010000347.1:0-3949 GCA_049582705.1 Actinocatenispora sp. | reverse complement strand
ATCCTGGTCAGCCGCAGCACCGTCGACGGCCCCGGCAGCCGGGGCCTGATGCCCGCGCTCGTCGCGGTGGCCCCGGCGGTCGACGCGGAGTTCGTCCTGGTCCGACCCGAGCGTACGGGGGCGTTGCCGGACAACGTCCGCGCCGTGGACCGGGTGCCGCTCAGCGATGTGCTGCCCGGCTGCGCCGGCATCGTGCACCACGGCGGCGCCGGTACCGTCCTCGCCGCGCTCGCCGCCGGCGTGCCCCAACTGGTGACGCCGGGATCCGGGGACCGCACCCTCAACGCCCGGCTGGTGGCGGAGCGGGGCGCGGGCCTCGCCGTGCCGGCGAAGTCGATCACCGCCGCCGACCTGACCCGACTGGTGACCGACGACACGTTGGCTGCCACCGCGACCGAGGTGGGCGCGGAGATGGCCGCGATGCCCGAACCCGGCGACCTGGTCGCCCGACTGGAGTCGCTGCGCGGCTGACCCGGACCGTGGCCGACCGGTCCGTGCGGTGACCCCGACCGCGGGGTGGCCGGGCTGCGGGGCTGACCGGGCCGTGGACTGGCCGGGTCGCAGTGCTCAGCCGGTGGTCAGCAGCCCGTCACAGAATTCGATCAGCCGAGCCCGCAGGGGCGTGGCCCGCTCGCCGAAGTCGCGCTGCGCGGCGACGTACTCGGCCCGCCCCGCCGGAGTCTCCACCGGTACCGGCCGGTAGCCAAGCTCCCGCAGGTCGTACGGGGAGGCCCGCATGTCCAGCTCGCGGACGTCCCGCGCCAGCGCGAAGCAGTCCGCCACCAGCTCGCTCGCGACCAGCGGGGACAGCTTGTACGACCACTTGTACAGGTCCATCGTGGCGTGCAGGCAGCCCGGCTGCTCCAGCTCCGGTTGGCTCTCCCGGGTCGGCTGGAGCACGTTGAGCGGTCGGGCCGGTGTGGTGAAGAACCGGAACGCGTCGAAGTGGCTGCACCGCACACCCCGGTCCTCGACCACCCGGTCGGTGGCGGCGGGGGAGAGCCGCAGCGGCCAGTCGGCGTGCCGGACCTGCTCGGGCGCCTGTCGGTACACCATCGCCCACTCGTGCATCCCGAAGCACCCGAGGTGCGCGGGCCGGTCGGCGGTGCGACGCAGCAGGTCCCGCACCCAGCGCACCGTGTCGCCCCGTCGGGCCATCAGCCGCCCGGTGTCCAGCGTGAGCGCGTCGCCGCCCACGACCCGGTACGCGGGGCCGAGATCGGCCACCGTCGCCCCGGCCAGTACCGCGCCCGCGCCCGGATGCCAGCGCCGCAACTGCGCCGGGCGGTGCGAGTAGTACGTGAAGAGGAAGTCCTCGACGGGATGTTTCCGGCCGGTGCGGTGCCGCGCCCGGTGGCCGGCGGTCCAGCCGTCCACCCGTCGCTGGTGCGCCGCGCGGCGTTCCTGCCACGCCTCCGGCGTGAGGATCCTCGCGTCCGGCGCGAGAATTCGCGCCTCCGACACCTCCTGTCCCAGCACGCCGTCCAGTCTGCCAGCGCCGTCGAATCGAATCCGCTGGCGGCCGGGTCACCGCCGGTCGTTAGATTCCTGGGATCGGTCGTCAGTCAGCGACGACACCGAGTACCGCCGGACCGAGCAGCACCGCCGCGGCCGCCATGACCGCCGGGCCGCTGCCCGTGCCGGCACCGACGGCAGGAAGGTTGCGTTGTGCGTATCGCACGGTTCGCCCATGGTGGCGGAATGTCCTTCGGGGTGGTCGAGGGCGATCCCGACGAGCCGACGGGTCTGACCGTCAACCAGATCGAAGGGCTGCCGTTCGGCCAGGTCACGACCACCGGCCAGCGCTGGTCGCTGTCCGATGTGCGGTTGTTGTCCCCGATCCTGCCCAGCAAGGTGGTCTGCGTCGGGCGCAACTACGCCGACCACGCCGCCGAACACCAGGCGGAGGTTCCCGCGGAGCCGCTGCTCTTCCTCAAGCCGTCCACCTCCGTGGTCGGCCCCGACGACGCCATCCGGCTGCCGGCCCAGTCCAAGCGGGTCGAACACGAGGCGGAACTGGCCGTGGTGATCGGGATGACCGGCGCCCGTCGGGTCGACCGGGCCGCCGCGCCCGCCACCGTCTTCGGGTACACCTGCGCCAACGACGTCACCGCCCGTGATCTCCAGGCCGCCGACGGTCAGTGGACCCGGGCCAAGGGTTTCGACTCGTTCTGCCCGATCGGCCCGTGGATCGACACCGACCTGGACGTCCGTGACGTCGAGGTGCGGTGCGCGGTCGGCGACGAGACGCGTCAGCAGGGCCGTACCAAGGACATGATCTTCGACGTCCCGACCCTCGTGTCGTACGTCTCCCACGTGATGACCCTGCTGCCCGGCGACGTGATCCTGACCGGTACGCCGGCCGGGGTCGGTCCGCTGACCGACGGCGACACCGTCACCGTCAGCGTCGCCGGTATCGGCGCCCTCTCGAACCCGGTGGTGAACCTTGACCGATGACCCGATCCGCGTACGTTTCTGCCCGTCCCCGACGGGCGCTCCGCACGTCGGCCTCATGCGCACCGCGATCTTCAACTGGGCGCAGGCCCGGCACCACGGCGGCGTCTTCGTCTTCCGTATCGAGGACACCGACGCCGCCCGGGACTCCGAGGACAGTTACCGGATGCTCCTGGACGTGATGTCCTGGCTGGGCCTCAGCTACGACGAGGGACCCGAGGTGGGCGGCCCGTACGGCCCGTACCGGCAGAGTGAGCGCCGGGACCGCTACTCCGAGGTGGCCAGGAAGCTGCTGGAGGGCGGCCACGCGTACGAGTCCTTCTCCACGCCCGAGGAGGTCGAGGCCCGGCACCGGGCCGCCGGCCGGGACCCGAAACTCGGTTACGACAACTTCGACCGGGACCTGACCGACGAGCAGAAGGCCGCGTACCGGGCCGAGGGCCGCCAGCCGGTCCTGCGGCTGCGGATGCCCGAGGAGGACCTGACCTGGCAGGACCTGGTCCGCGGCGAGGTCACGTTCAAGGTTGGCAGCGTGCCGGACTTCGTCATCGTGCGCGGCAACGGTGACCCGCTGTACACACTGGTCAACCCGGTCGACGACGCGGAGATGAGAATCACCCAGGTACTGCGCGGCGAGGACCTGCTGCCCTCCACGCCGCGGCAGATCGCCCTGTACCAGGCGCTGATCGCCGTCGGGGTCGCCGACCGCGTCCCCGATTTCGGCCACCTGCCGTACGTGATGGGGGAGGGCAACAAGAAGCTGTCCAAGCGTGACCCGCAGGCCGACATCTTCCGCTACCGGGACGAGGGCTACCTGCCCGAGGGGGTCGTCAACTACCTGGCGCTGCTCGGCTGGTCCATCGGGCCGGACCGCGACGTGTTCAGCCCGGCCGAGATGGTCGAGGCGTTCGACGTGGCGGACGTGAACCCGAACCCGGCCCGGTTCGACCCGAAGAAGATGGCCGCCATCAACGCCTCGCACGTCCGGCTGCTGTCCGCCGACGACTTCGCCGCGCGGATCACCACGTACCTGGCCCGCGCGGGGCTGGTCGGCGAGCCCGCGACCGACGCCGAGCGGGCCGTCATCGCCGCCGCCGCGCCGCTCGTCCAGGAGCGGATCCAGACGCTCGGCCAGGCGCCCGACATGCTGCGCTTCCTGTTCACGCCCGAGGAGCAGTACGCGCCGGAGGAGGCCAGCGCGGCCAAGGCACTGGGTGCGGACGCCGCGCCGGCCCTCGACGCGGCGATCGACTCGGTGACGAAGCTCTCCTCGTGGACGGCGGCCGAGCTGGAGGAGGCGCTGAAGGTGGCGCTCGTCGACGGCCTGGGTCTCAAGCCACGCAAGGCGTTCGCGCCGGTACGGGTCGCGGTCACCGGTCGGACCGTGTCGCCCCCGCTGTACGAGTCGATGGAGCTGCTCGGCCGGGAACGCTCGCTGGGTCGGCTGCACGCCGCCCGCGCCAAGCTGTCCTGAGCGCGCCCTCGACGTCCTGCC
>JBAUUM010000346.1:0-4005 GCA_049582705.1 Actinocatenispora sp. | reverse complement strand
AGTCGGCGGACGGGTTCGTGCCGATGGCGACCGCCTTCCTGATGGTCGGCACCGGGGCGCTGGTGTTGACCGCGGTGCTGACCCGGACCTGGTGGCCGCTCGCGCTGTACGGCCTCCTCGCGTACGGCACCGTGGTCGGCTCGTCCGGGTACTTCAACTCACGTCCCCGACTCCTGATGCCGGTGCTGTCGGTGCTGCTGCCGCTGGCCCGGGCGCTGGCCCGGGCGCCGACCGTGGTCCTGGTGCCGGTCCTGGTGGGGCTGGGGCTGGTCGGCTGCTGGTTCGGCGCGTACATGATCACGATCTGGCCGTACACGATCTGACCGGGGCCCGTCGTGCCCGCGCCGGACGGGCCTGGGTACGTTTCCGGTGTGCCTGAGCTTCCTGAGGTGGAGACCGTGCGGTCCGGGCTGGACCAGTGGGTGACGGGGCGCACCGTGGCGCGGGTCGAGGTGCGGCACCCCCGGTCGGTACGGCGGCACGAGCCGGGCGCCGCGCACTTCGCCGCGGGACTGGCCGGGCGCACGATCGTGGGGGTCCGCCGGCGGGGCAAGTACCTGTGGCTGCCGTTGGACGGCCCCGGTACGCCCGGTGACGCGGTCCTGGCGCACCTCGGCATGTCCGGCCAGCTGCTCCTGCAGCCGGCGGGGACGCCGGAGGAGAAGCATCTGAGGGTGCGGATCGGGTTCACCGACGACGGCCCGGAGCTGCGTTTCGTCGACCAGCGGACGTTCGGCGGGCTGTCGCTGTCGGCGGGCGGCGCCGAGCTGCCGGCGGAGATCGCGCACATCGCCCGTGACCCGGTGGACGAGGCGTTCGACGACGACGCCTTCGTCGCCGCGGTGCGGCGGCGGCGTACCGGGGTCAAGCGGGCGCTGCTGGACCAGAGCCTGATCTCCGGGGTCGGGAACATCTACGCGGACGAGGCGCTGTGGCGCGCCCGCCTGCACTGGGCCCGGCCGACCGAGAAGCTGACCCGGGCGGTCGTACTGGACCTGCTGGGACACGTGCGGGACGTGCTGTACGGCGCGTTGAGTGCCGGCGGGACCAGCTTCGACGCGCTGTACGTCAACGTGAACGGCGAGAGCGGGTACTTCGACCGGGAGCTCGCCGTGTACGGGCGGGCGGGGGAGCCGTGCCGCCGGTGTGCGGCGGTGATCCGGCGGGAGCCGTTCATGAACCGCTCGTCGTACCGGTGCCCGCGCTGTCAACCCCGACCACGCGACGCTCGTGTGTAGTCGACCTTGGACGTTCCGGAGCCATTTCGGTCCCCGAATTCGCCAAAATTAGGCGGCGAGCTGTGTCACACGATCGGGCGGTTCGTGCCCGCCTGGTAGGTGGTGTGCGGAAAGGGTTCCGGAACGGGAGGCACGCCGCAAGCCGGTGCGCTTTCGATCGTGTGCCGCGTATCGACCCTGCGACTTGCGCTACGCGATACAGTGGAGACGATGGGTGAGCACCCGATGATGCGTGGTCTGGAGCGAATCACCAGAAATGGACGCTGTCGAGGAGACCGTTCGGCTGGTGGCACTGGTTCGTGGCCAGGTACAGGGTGTCGGCTTCCGGTTCTGGGTCCGTTCGCACGCGCTAGACCTTCGGCTGCGTGGATGGGTCAGGAATGTGCCGGATGGCCGCGTTGAGTTAGTGGCCGAGGGGACCCGGGGCCGTTGCGACGCGCTGTTGGCGGAGCTGCGGACCCCTGAGGCTCCCGGTCGGGTCGACGCGATCGGGGAGCGTTTCGAGGCGCCGCTGGGCGACCTTGAGGGCTTCGTGACACGGTAACGAGGTTGAGTCAAGGAGACTCATGTCATCCTTGACGATGTAGACCCGTCGGGCACACTATATGGACGTCGCCTCGTGCACCCGACCGAGGTGCCCACACCTGAAAATCGGGGTGTGCTGTGCAGCCACCCGGCGACGCATTCGCAAGGAGACACCATGGCGAAGGCCCTCTTCGGCCACGTCGGCAACACGCCGGACCGGCGTCTGCTCGACGAGGTCACCCGACTGCGTGCCCAGGTCAGGGCGCTGGAGTTTGAGACCGCACGGCTTCAGGCCGAGAACGATCGGCTGACCGCGGCGGCTCAGGCATCCGACGAGCTGCTCAGGATCTCAGAGCCCGCGCTCACCTGAGCGACCTACCCGAGCCGCACCACCGCGCGCCGACACTGGTGACAGGGTCGGCGCGCAGATTTCTGTCCGGTCGCCCGGACCACCTCCCGCCGGCCGCTCCGCCGCGACGGCACCCCCGCGGGCCCGCCCGCACAGGCACCGGGCACGCCGGTGTGCCGTGGGTGCGGAGCTACGCAGGGTCAGCGCGGTAGCCTGCGAGAGAGTGTTCGCTGACGGGCGCCGCCGGAGAAAGGCCCCTTGTCGCGACGCGGAGCGCAACGCCACCGCATCACGCCTCCATGGGGGATCTACAGGCAGTGCATCTCAAAAGCCTCACGCTGAAAGGCTTCAAGTCGTTCGCCACGGCGACGACGTTGAAGCTCGAACCCGGCATCACCTGCGTCGTCGGGCCGAACGGCTCCGGCAAGTCCAACGTGGTCGACGCGATCGCCTGGGTGCTCGGCGAGCAGGGGGCCAAGGCGCTGCGTGGCGGCAAGATGGACGACGTGATCTTCGCCGGCACGTCCGGCCGGGCACCCCTCGGCCGGTCCGAGGTGACGCTCACCATCGACAACACCGACGGTGCGCTGCCCATCGACTACACCGAGGTGTCGATCACCCGTCGGCTGTTCCGGTCCGGCGAGGGCGAGTACGAGATCAACGGCGATCGCTGTCGGCTGCTCGACATCCAGGAGCTGCTGTCCGACTCCGGCATCGGCCGCGAGATGCACGTGATCGTCGGCCAGGGCCAGCTCGACGCGGTGCTGCACGCCAAGCCCGAGGACCGCCGCGCGTTCATCGAAGAGGCCGCCGGCGTACTCAAGCACCGCAAGCGCAAGGAGAAGGCCCTCCGCAAGCTGGACGCGATGCAGGCCAATCTGAACCGCGTCCAGGACCTCACCGGCGAGCTGCGACGCCAGCTCAAGCCGCTCGGCAAACAGGCCGAGATCGCCCGGCGCGCCGCCGGGATCCAGGCCGACCTGCGCGACTCGCGGTTGCGGCTGCTCGCCGACGACCTGGGCGGTCTGCGCGGCACGCTGGAGAAGGAGGTCGCCGACGAGGAGTCGATCCGGGCCAGCCGGGAACGCACCGAGGCCACCCACGGCGAGGCACAGCGCCGCCTGACCGACCTGGAGGCGGAGCACGCCGCCGACGCGCCGATCCTGGCCCGCGCGCAGGAGACCTGGTACCGGCTGTCCGCGTTGGAGGAACGGTTCCGCTCCACCGGCCAGCTCGCCGCGGAACGGCTCCGCTTCCTGTCCGCCGACCGGGAGGACGAGCGCCCCGGCCGGGACCCGGAACAGCTGGAGCGTGAGGCGGAGCGGATCCGGGAGCAGGAGACCGAGCTACGCCAGGCCCTGGAGGAGGAGAAGGCCCGGCTCGCCGAGACGGTCGAGTACCGCCAGCAGGTGGAGGCCGACCTTCAGGAGGCCGAGCGGGAACTGGTCGCCGCGGCCAAGGCGGTGGCCGACCGCCGGGAGGGACTGGCGACGCTGACCGGCAAGGTCAACGCGCTGCGAACCCGGTCCCAGGCGGCCTCCGACGAGATCGCCCGGGTGTCCACCGCGTTGGCCGAGGCGCAGGAGCGGGCGCTCGTCGCGCAGGAGGAACTGGCGATCGCGCAGGAGGATGCGGACGGCATCGACTCCGGCGACGCGGACCTCGCCGAGCGGCTCGCCGGGGCACGACAGGACGTGCAGGACGCCGAGGCCCGGGTCAAGGAGCTGACCGACGCGGAACGGGCCGCCGAGCGTGAGGTCGCGCAGTGGAAGGCCCGCGAGGAGGCCCTGACCCTCGGACTCAACCGCAAGGACGGCGCCGGCGCCCTGCTGGCCGCCGGTGACCGGGTGCCCGGCGTGCTGGGCAGCGTCGCCGCGCTGCTCGCGGTGGAGC
>JBAUUM010000345.1:0-5322 GCA_049582705.1 Actinocatenispora sp. | reverse complement strand
CCGCATTAGGTCAGACCGATCTCGCAGAACTCTGACATCGCAGCTCAGCGCCGATGTCTCACAGGGCTCACACGGGTGCTGTTGGATCAGCACGTGGGGCTGTGAGGGGTCTGTCAGACCCATTGCTGGCTGTGGCAGAACCCCGCGATGCGGCCGTGCTGGGCCGCGGTCGGTCGCGTGAGATCGCCGCTGGAGGCTGTGAGACTCCAACACGCAGCTGTGAGGTCACGTGATGCGCCGTGAGGGTTCTGTGAGAAGAGAGAGTGTTCGCCACAGCTCACAGACCCCGGTTTGAGGGTGCAGGACTCTTCTGGCCCGCGAACGCGGGACGAGAGGGGTTCTGCCCGCCGCCGGGCCGCCACGCTGTGGCCGCCGGCACGGACCGGGTGCCTCGGGTGCCGCGTTGTGGATGCGCTGACACCTCATCGATCACCGCACACCCCGAACGGGAGGACGAGCTCCTCCCGAGGTTCACCCCGGTTCGTGCACGACGCCCACACCCACTGGTTGGCCCGGCGGCGGTTCCTACCCGTCGTCAGATCGCCCCTGGGTTCCGCTACGCGGGCCCCGGGGCGGGAGGTGAACCTCTGATGCTGTCCCCCATCCGCCGGGCACGTACTCGTGCTCTCAACTCACTGTCGAGTTCTCCCACCGCTTCATGGATCGGCCGGGGCCTCACGATGCTGGCCGTGGTGGCGCTGCTTGTCGCGGTGCCGGCCGCAGCGTACGCCGCCACCGGTCAGCCGATCGCTGCGCCTGTCCACAGCCTGCGGGAGGTTATCCACAACCTGCAGAAGTGGGTGATGGGCATCCTTGCCGCGGTCGCGACGCTGTTTCTGGTGTTGGCCGGGGTGTACTGGGCCACCGCCGGTGGTGACCCGGCCCAAGTCGACAAAGCCAAAGGCGCGTTGAAGAACGCGCTGGTCGGCTACGGCCTGGCGGTGCTGGCGCCGATCCTGCTGCAGGTCGTCAAGAGCATCGTCGAGGGCTGAGCCATGGGCTGGGCGCTGGATCAGATGCTCACCTGGCTCGCCGATCAGCTCCTGGCGGCGGTGTCCACGCTGATCGGGCTGATCACCGACACGATGCTGGTCACCCCGGATGTGACCGCCCTGCCGCAGGTGCGGGCGTTGACCGGCCGGTCGGTGTGGATCACCGACACCGTGTTCGTGCTGGTGTTCGTCGCCGCCGGCGCGCTGAGCATGCTCGCCGGCGGCAACGAGCACGCCCGCTACGGGGTCAAGGACCTGCTGCCCCGCTGCGTGGTCGGGCTCGTCACGGCGCATTTCTCGCAGCTGTTCGCGGGCCATCTGATCCGGCTGGCCAACGCGCTCACGGCGGCGTTGACCTCCCGCGGGTTCCACGGCCACGGGGCGTTGGCCGCGATGAAGGACGACCTGTCCGCGGCGCGTGAGCAGACCGGTGGGCTGCTGGTGGTGGCGTGTCTGGGCATCATCGTGGCCCTGCTGGCCGCGACCGCGCTCAGTATGATCGCCCGGTTCGCCGCCGCCCTGGTCCTCACCGCGATCGCGCCGCTGGCGTTGGCGTGTCACGCCCTGCCCCAGACCGACCCCATCGCCAGGCTGTGGTGGCGCTCGTATCTCGGGATACTCGCCGTGCCGGTGGTGCAGGCGTTCTTCCTGTTCGCCGGGCAGTGGATGCTGCTGGACCGCCACGCCATGCTGCCGATGCTGGGCCTACCGGTGGAGCCCGGCGGGATCATCAACCTGCTGGTCGTCATCGTCATGCTGGCCGCCACGCTGATGGTGCCCGCAGCGATGCGCCGCTACACGACCACCGCCGGCGGGGGTCGCAATGTGGTGGGCGCGATGGTGCGCGTCGTGGTGGTCCAGCAACTCACCCGCGGACTACGCATACCGGGAGCCAGCCGGGCGGTGACCCGATGAACATTCATCACCCGGCTGATTTCGACCGCGACAGTGTGCGGGCGGTGGCCAAATGACCGCCCACGACCACGACGACAAGGACCGTGTCCGGGCTCGGATGCCGGCCGATGTGGATGCGCCGGACAAGGTGCTCTACGGGCTGACGTTCCGGCAGCTGGCGATCCTCGCCGTTGCCGCCGTCGTGCTGTACGGGGGCTGGCAGGCGCTGCACAGCGTGCTGCCGATGCCGGTCCTGCTCGGGGGCGCGGTGATCGCCGCCGGCCTGGCCTTCGGGCTGGCCGTCGGCCGTCGCGACGGGCTGCCCATGGATGTATGGCTGCTGGCAGCGGTGCGGCACCACGGGGCACCCCATGCGCTGTCGACCGCGGACACCACGGCGCAGCTCCCGGAGTGGGTCGAGGAGCCCGAGGCGAAGCAGGTCCTGCCTGCTCCGCTGCGGCTGCCCGCCTCGGCGGTCGACGCGTCCGGCGAGATCGCCCTTGGCGACACCACAGCCGCGATCGTCGCGACCACCAGCGTCAACCTGGCGCTGCGCACTGGAGAGGAGCAGGCCGCGCTGGTCGACACGTTCGGCCGATGGTTGAACTCCCTGTCCAGCCCGACACAGATCGTCGTCTCGGCGCAGCCAGTCGACCTACGCTCCCGCGCCCACACACTCGAGACAGTGTGCGACCAGCTGCCACATCCAGCGCTGGTCGAGGCCTGCGCCGACCACGCACGGTTCCTGCACGACCTTGCGGAACGGCGGGACCCGCTGCGCCGGCAAGTCTTGATCGTCACCCGCGCCCAGGGGGGGCAGGGCGGCCACGCCGCCCGGCGCTGCGCGGACAGCGCCGTGCGCAGCCTGTCCGGGCTCGGGGTGACCAGCCGCGCCCTCGATGGGCCCGCTGTCACCGCGGCGCTCGCCGCCGCAGCGGACCCCTACCGGCCGGCCCGACCCGGTGGGCTGGCCGGACCCGACACCGTCATCACCGGCCCCACGCGGGCCGCACACAGGAAGCGAGACCCATGAAGAGTCTCCTGAGTTCCCGAACGCGACAGAACAATGGTGGCCGTCAGCGCGACGCGCTGGCGGCCACCGTCGCGCCGGCCTCGGTCGAGGTGACCCCACGGATGCTGCGCGTCGGCGACGCCTACTCCGCGACCCTCGTGGTGACCGGCTATCCGGCTGAGGTCGGGCCGGCCTGGCTGGAACCTCTGCTGTCCTGGCCCGGCCGCTTGGACCTGGCGCTGCATATCGACCCGGTCCCGGCGCCGGTCGCAGCGGCCCGGCTGCGTACGCAGCGCGCCCGGTTCGAATCCTCCCGCCGCGCCGACGGCGCGAAAGGCAAGTTGACCGACCCGGTCGTCGATGCCGCCGCGGACGATGCGGCCGAACTGGCCAAACGCGTTGCCCGGGGCACAGCAAAGTTGTTTCGGGTGGGCCTGTATCTGACGGTGCATGCCCGCAGCGAGGACGAGCTGCTGGAGGCGTGCGCGCAGGTGACCGCCGCCGCTGCGTCCACCCTGATCGAGGTGCAACCCGCCACGTGGCGGCACCTGGCCGGCTGGGCCACCACCCTGCCGCTGGGCACCGACAGCCTCCGCATGCCGCGCACGATGGACACCCACGCGCTCGCGGCAGCGTTCCCGCTCGCCAGTCCTGATCTGCCCGCACCGCTGCCCGGCGAGCCGCCCGCGGCCGGTGGGGTGCTGTATGGGATCAACCCCGACTCGTCCGGGGTCGTGTGGTGGGACCGGTGGGCGCAAGAGAACCACAACTCGGTCGTGTTGGCCCGCTCCGGCGCCGGGAAAAGCTACTTCGTCAAACTCGACGTCCTGCGCAACCTCTACCAGGGCGTCCACGTGTCCGTCGTGGATCCGGAAGACGAGTACCTGCGCCTGGCCGACGCCGTCGGCGGCACCATCCTCCAGCTCGGCGCCCACGGCGTGACCATCAACCCGCTGGACCTGCCCGTCGATGACACCCGCCCCGACGTGCTGACCCGCCGCGGCCTGTTCCTCCACACCCTGATCACCGTTCTACTGGAGGCCGCGCCGCCGCCGGGACAGCGCGCGGCGCTGGACCGGGCGATCCTCGCCTGCTACCGCCAGGCGGGCATCACTACTGATCCGGCCACCCACCACCGGGCCGCCCCGCTACTCAAAGATCTTGCCGATGTTCTACGGGCGGACTCCGACGCGGCAGCGCACGAGTTGGCCGCTCGACTCGCCCCCTGGGTGACCGGATCGTTCTCCCACCTGTTCGCCGGACCAACCACCACCCGGACGGACGGACGTCTCACGGTGTGGAGCCTGCGGCAGTTACCCGACGAGCTGCGAACCGCGGGCACACTTCTCGCCCTGGATGCGATCTGGCGGTCGGTCGACGCACCCGGCCCAGGCCGGATGGGCACTCGCCGGCTGGTCGTGGTCGACGAGGCATGGCTGCTGCTCCGCGATGGCCACGGCGCCCGGTTCCTGTTCCAGATGAGCAAAGCCGCCCGCAAACGCAACGCCGGCCTGTCGGTAATCACCCAGGACGTCGCCGACCTGCTCGGCACCGACCTCGGGCAGGCCGTCGTCTCCAACGCGGCCACCCAAGTCCTGCTCAAACAAGCCCCACAGGCCGTCGACGCCGTCGCTGAAGCGTTCGGCCTCACCGGCGGGGAACGCCGCATGCTGCTCTCCGCCCGCGTCGGGCACGGCCTGCTCATCGCGGGACCGAGCCGAACAGCATTCGAGGCGGTCTCCTCCCTAGCCGAACACCCGCTGTGCACCACAACCCCAGCCGACCTAGACGACCTGACAGACCTCGACGATGGGGAGGACGAGCCGTGAGACCACCATCAATGATGCCCGACGCGCCCATCCGATGGGTGCTGCACGCAACCGACTGGGCGGCGCACCGGCCGTGGCTGCTGCTCGTCGCCGCTGGCCTGCTGATCACCTACGTGGCCTGCCGGAACCTGCTCGCGGTTTGGCGGCACCGCCGCCACGCCACCGGCGCGCGGGTGGTCACGATCGCGCCGCCGCCCGAGGTCGACCCACACGCCGCTGCCGCGCTGTGGGCGAACCTGGCCGGCACCCTGACCCCGTCCCGGCGACGCCGCCTGCTGCTCGGCGGCCCGCATGTGGTGTGGCAGTACACGTGGACCGGTCGGCGGTTGGTGATCTCGCTGTGGGTTCCCGGCACCGTGCCACCGGGAGCGGCCGAAGCCGCGATCCGGGCCGCGTGGCCCGGCACGGCCTGCACCACGAAGGACGCTGTTCCGCCGATCCCGCTGCAGGTGCCGGCCGCGGCCGGAGGGCACCTGCTGCCGACCGCCGGTGAGTGGCTGCCCTGGGCCACCGAGCACGACGCCGACCCGCTGCGCGCGCTGATGTCCGCCGGGTCGCAAATCAGGGCCGGCGAGTACGCGTGTGTGCAGATCCT
>JBAUUM010000344.1:0-3199 GCA_049582705.1 Actinocatenispora sp. | reverse complement strand
GCCGCGACCGTGGTCCGGGGTGCGCGATGCGACCCGGCCGGGGGCGCGGTGCGCGCAGACCGCCGATCCGGTCGCCGGTACCGCGGGCAGCACCAGCGAGGACTGCCTGTACCTGAACGTCACGGCCCCGACGCATCCGGGGCGGGGCCGGCTGCCGGTACTGGTCTGGCTGCACGGCGGTGGTCTGAAGACGGGCGCCGGCAGTGACGTCGAGCCACGCCGGTTGGCCACACGGGGACGGGTCGTGGTCGTGACCGTCAACTACCGACTGGGCGTGTTCGGGTTCTTCGGCCATGCCGACCTGCCGGGCTCGGGAACGTTCGGCCTGCTCGACCAGCAGGCCGCGTTGCGCTGGGTGCGGAGCAACGCGGCGGCGTTCGGCGGCGACGCGGGCAACGTCAGCGTGATCGGCGAGTCCGGCGGCGGCGACAGCGCCTGCGCGCAACTGGCCTCGCCGGCGGCGCGAGGGCTGTTCGACCGGGCGATCATCCAGAGCGGCACGTGCAGCGACGCCAACCCCGTCGACGCGCTGATCCCGGGTGCCGGCGCGGCGGTCAGTTCCTGGACGCGACGCTCGACGGTGAACGCCGCCGGTGACCGTACCGCGGCCGCGTTGGGGTGCGGCCCGGGCGATGTGCTGCGCTGCCTGCGATCGGTGCCCACCACGCGGCTCCTGTCCGACCGGACGGTCAACAGTGTGTACTGGAGCCCCGCGTACCGGACGCCCGTGCTGCCGGAGCGGCCCGCCGAGGCGATACGGCACGGCCACGTCGCGCCGGTGCCGGTCCTGGCGGGCACCACCCGCGACGAGGCGACATTCCTCGTCGACGCCGCGTTCACGCACGCCGGGAACCCGATCACCACCGCGTACTACGGGCAGCTGCTGGACCGGGCGTTCGGCGACGACGCCGACCGGGTCGCCGCCGCCTACCCGCCCCGTCGGTTCGGCTCACCGGGCCGGGCGTGGGCGGCCATCGTCACCGACCGGGGGTATGTCTGCCCGAACCTGGACACCGAACGGATCCTGTCCCGCTGGACATCCGTGCACGGGTACGAGTTCGCGGATCGGCACGCGCCGCTGACCTTCCACGTCACCCCGAGCTTCCCGTACGGCGCCTACCACGGCTCGGACGTGCAGTACCTGTGGGACCGTCCCGGTGCGGCGACCGCGCTGCGGCCCGGCCAGCGACGCCTCGCGGACACCATGATCGGGTACGTGGCGCGCTTCGCGCGTACCGGCGACCCCAACGGCGGCGCCGCACCGTACTGGCCCGGTGCCGGGCACGGCCTGGTCGAGTCGCTGGCGCCCGGCGCCGGCGGGGTGCGACCGGCGGACATCAGGGGAGCGCACCACTGCGCCCTGTGGCCCGATGTCCAACATGGACGGTGACCGGGTCCGGCACGCCAGGTCTCAGTCGTAGGCCCGGACCAGGGGGAGGAACACCTGGTCGACGAGTTCCACGAGCACGTCCTCGGAGACCTGGCTGACCCCGTTCATCCCGTACTCGTTGCGGAGCAGGTCGATCGCGACGGTCGCGACCCGCGGGGTGAGGGCCGAGGACGCGACCTCACCCCGGGCGGTGGCCCGCGCCAGGATGCTCAGCCACGGACCGGCACCGGCCCGGACGAGCTGTTCGCGGACCTCCCGGACCCGTTCCGGATCGTCCTGCATCCCGGACAGCAGGCCCCGCAGGATCACACCCGACGGCGACGACATCCGGTCGTTGACGCGGCGCAGCAGTAGGAGCGCGTCGGACCGCAGGTCACCGCTGTCCGGGATGCCCTCGGGCGTGGTCGGCAGCATGCGCCGGTACGCGGCCACGCTCAGCGCGGCGCGGTTCGGCCAGCGGCGGTAGATGACGTTCTTGCTCGTCCCGGCCCGCGCCGCGACCCGGTCCATGGTCAGTCCGTGGTACCCGACCTCGGCCAGCTCGTCCGCCGCCGCCTGCAGGATCGCCTGTTCCAGCGCGGCCCCGTGCCGGCGGGTCGCCTTGGCGCGCTCCGGTGCCGCGTCCGCCGCCGGCGGGTTCACCGGACGGTCCACAGCTGGCGGTCCGTGCTGTTGAGGCATCGGCCGCCGGCGTCGGTGACCGTGACGATGTCCTCGATCCGTACGCCGAACCGGCCGGGCAGGTAGATGCCGGGTTCGATCGAGAAGCACATGCCCGGCACCAGCTGCTGCGACTCGCCCTCCACCAGGTACGGCGGCTCGTGCGTGGTCACCCCGATGCCGTGTCCGGTGCGGTGGATGAAGTACTCGCCGTAGCCGGCGTCGGTGATGATCTGCCGCGCCACCCGGTCGATCCGCTGGCATTCGACGCCCGGCGCGACCGCCTCGAACGCGGCCTGCTGCGCGGCGCGGACCACCTCGTGGACCTCGCGCACCTCGGCGCCGGGCTCGCCGACGTGCACGGTGCGGGTGGTGTCCGAGCCGTACCCGTGCCGGAGGCCGCCGAAGTCGAGGACGACGGTGTCGCCCGATTGGATCACCCGGTCGCCGGCCTCGTGGTGCGGGTTCGCCGCGTTCGGGCCGGACGCGACGATCGTGAAGTCCACCTGCTCGTGGCCGTACCGGCGCAGCAGTTCGGCGAGGTCGGCGGCCACCTCACGCTCCAGCCGCCCACCGAACCGCACGGTCACGATCTGCTCGAACGCGGCGTCCGCCGCGGCCCCGGCGGCGGCCAGCCGGCGCACCTCGGCGGCGTCCTTGACCGCACGCAGCATCGGCAGCGCCTCGCTGAGCCCGGCGTACGAGCTGCGGGGCAGGGCACGTTGCAGGCCGAGCAGGTGCAGCGCCCACGCCGAGTCGGAGACGCCGTGCCGGCCGTCGGCGGCCAGCAGCGGGGCGAGCACGCCGTACGGGTCGACGCCGTCGGTCCAGTCCAGGTACCGCAGCGGGCCGGGTGCCTTCTCCGCGTCCGGTCGTTCCAGTGTCGGTACGACCAGCGTCGGCTCGGAGTCGGGGCGCAGCACCAGCGCCGTCAGCCGCTCGGTCGCCGCTGGTGGTGTGTATCCGGACAGGTACGTCAGGTCCGGTCCGGGCATGAGCACCAGCCCGGCGAGCCCGGCGTCGGTCGCCGCCGCGGCGGCACGCCGCATCCGCTCCGCGTACTCCTCCGGGCCGGGCGGCGGCACGTCGTCGGTGAGCGCGGGATCGTGGTCCACGGCACCCGCGGCACCAGCGGCGTCTGTGGCGGCG
>JBAUUM010000343.1:0-8326 GCA_049582705.1 Actinocatenispora sp. | reverse complement strand
GGCGACGGGAGCGGCCGGGTCGGCGCCGCCGGCCGGGAGGGTCGGCCGACACGGCGCGGCGACGGCGGGATCGTTGGTGAGTACGGCGTGGTGCAGTTCCCGCAGCCGCGCACCGGGATCCGCGCCGAGGTCGGCGACGAGCCGGCGGCGCAGCGCCTCGTACGTGCCGAGCGCGTCGGCCTGCCGACCGGAACGGTACTGCGCCAGGATCAGCTGGCCGGCCAGCCGCTCGTCCAGTGGGTGGGTGGCAGCCTGCCGGGTCAGCTCGGCGAGGAGGTCGGCGTGCCCACCAAGACGCAGTCGCAGGTCGTTGCGGTCCAGTTCGACGGCCAGCCGTTCGGCCTCCAGACCGGTACGGACCACGGCCAGCCATGGTGTGTCCAGGGACGCGAACGGCTCGCCGCGCCACAGTGCCAGTGCCTGGTCCAGCATCGACCGCGCGGTGCCGTCGTCCGGCGCCGTGCGCGCCTCCGCGACGAGCTGACGGAAGCGGTGCAGGTCGACCGTTGCCGGGTCGGCGCCGAGCACGTAGCCGGCCGGTCGCCGCTGCAGCGTCACCCCCGGGTGCGGGCGCAGTGCGGCGCGCAGCCGGGACAGGTACGTGTGCAGTGTTGCCCGGGCCCGCTGCGGCGGCTGGTCGCCCCAGGCCCGTACCGCCAGCTGGTCGGCCGGAACAACCCGGTTCAAGTCGACCAGCAGCGCCGCCAGCACGCACGCCTGGCGGCTGTGGCCGACCCGCACCGATTGTCCACCGGCACGTACCTGGAGGTCTCCGAGGACCGAGAACTCCGTGCCCAACCGGCCCCTCCCCCCGTCCACGGACGACCGGCACCCACGGACACGGTCCATGGCCCCAGCGCGTCAACAACGTCGCCCACGGTAGCGCCCGTCGACAACGCCCGTGACGGTCACCGCACCCGCCCGCTGCGGTGGTGAGGTGCCCCGGGCGCCGACGGGGGGTGGCGCCCGGGAGCCTGTCAGCCGAGCGGTTCGGCGGTGCTGGCCAGTACGGCCTTGTGCAGTGCGTCGACGATCCGGTCCACCTGCGCCTCGGTGACGATCAGCGGCGGCGCCACCGACAGGACCGTGCCCTCGGCACGGACGATGACCCCGTCACCGAGGCAGCCGGCGACCACCTGGGCGGCGCGCGGGAACGTGTCGAACTCGATCCCGGCGAGCAGGCCGATGCCGCGCACGTCCCGGACACCGTCCAGGCCGGTGAGCCGTTCGGTGAGCTGGCCGCACAGTCGCTCGCCGACGGTCGCCGCGTGCTCGATCAGGCCGTCCTCCTCGATCACCCGCAGTACCGCCAGCGCGGCGGCGGCACCGATGGCGTGACCGCTGGTGGTGTGCCCGTGCCGCAGGCCGCCCAGCATCGGGTCGGCGGCGAACGCGTCGGCGATCGTCGTCGTCATGGTGACCGCCGCGAACGGGGCGTACCCGCCGGTCAGCCCCTTGGCGGTGGTGACCAGGTCGGGACGGACACCGTCCCGCTGGTGGGCGAACCAGGCGCCGGTGCGGCCCAGGCCGGTGGTGACCTCGTCGATGATCAGCAGCACCCCGTGCCGGTCGCAGATCTCCCGCACCGTCCGCAGGTAGCCGGCCGGCAGCGGGACGATGCCGCCCACGCCGAGTACGGGCTCGACGATGAACGCCGCGACGTTCTCCGCGCCGTGCGCGGCGATGGTCTCCTCCAGCGCCTCCGGGCCGGGCACGGTGCACGTGTCGTGGTCGGCGCCGGAGACACAGTTCGCGCACCGGGGCGTCGGGACCTGCGCGAACCCACCGGGCAGTGGCCCGCAGCCCATCCAGGCGATCGGGGAGGCGGACATGGCGGTGGTCGCGATCGTGGTGCCGTGGTAGCCGTCGGCCAGGGACAGCACCGTGGCCCGGTCCGGCTGACCGCGCAGCGCGTGGAACATCCGGACGATCCGTACCGCCGCCTCGGACGCCTCCGAGCCGGAGTTGCAGAACAGGGTGCGGGTCAGCGGCTCACCGAACAGCTCCGCCAGTTTCGCCGCGAGCAGCACCGCCGGTTCGTTCGACGCACCCAGCAGCGCGTACGTCATGAGCTTGCCGGCCTGTTCCTGGATCGCGCTCACCACCCGTGGGTGGCCGTACCCGAGGGTCGCGTTGAACTGGCCGCTGCGCCCGTCGAGATAGGTGCGGCCGTACGAGTCGGTCACCTCGATGCCCTGGCCGGCGACGAGGACCAGCTGCCCCGGCAGCCCCATCGGGGTCCACGGGTGCAGCAGGTGCCGACGGTCCAGTTCGGCGAGTTCGTCGCCGGTGAGGCTTTGCGGCGCAACAGAAGTGGTCATCTACAGGGACTCCTGGTCGGGTGTGGGCGGACGGCGGTGGGACGGCCGGGGCGAGACCGACGGGTGCACCGTGGTCACCAGCGCACGGCCGCGGCCGCGGCGAAGTCACCGGCGTGCGCGAAGCCGGCGAGTACGACGAGGTCACCCTTGCGCAGCGTGCCCTCGTCGCGGGCCTCGGTCAGCGTCACCGGGATTCCCGCGCCGAACATGTTGCCGTACCGGTCGAACGTGTCCAGGTGGCGCTCCGGCTTGACCTGCAGTGCCTCCTGCCAGTTGCGCAGGAACATCTTGTTGGGCTGGTTGGTGATCAGCGCGTCGATGTCGGTGGTCGGGGTGCCCAGCCGCCCGCACAGCTCGGCGGCGACCTGCGGCACCAACCGGTTGCCCCGCGCGATGATCTTCGCGACCTTGCTGTCGGTGAAGCCGATGTCGATCTCGCCCTCGCCCGGCTCCCAGTACTTGCGGCCGCCGACGTCGAGTTCCATGTCGTTGGCGTACTCGACGCCCTGGTAGCTGACCACGTCCAGGATCGGCGACTCGTCGCCCGCGCGCAGGAACCCGACGCCGCAGCCGTCCCCGGGCACCGCCGCGTGCTTGCGGTACCGGACCCCGTCCCGGGAGAACAGATGCCCGGCCATGTTGCTCGCGGAACAGATCAGGGCGGTACGAGCGGCGCCGGACGCGATGATCTGACGGGCGATCTTCATCATGTACACGAACGACGCGCAGCCGCTGTTGTGCACGTCGATGATCCACTCCGGTACCGGCTTGAGTCCCAGCCGACCGGCCACGTCGGCGCCCGAGCCGACGAAGGCGCGGTCCGGCAGCCCCACGTTGGACAGCACCATGTCGACCTGGGTCTCACCCTGCTCGGCGAGACGCGCCAGCATCGGCCGGGCGGCGCGTTCGATCATGTCGGCCGCGGTCTCCTCCGACGCCGCGTGCCGTCTTTCCTTGGGCGCCTTGAACATCAGACCCTCGGCGGCCTTGGCGTCGCCGTCGACGTAGAACTCGGTGCCGACCCGGCGCTCGGGAAGGTAGCAGCCGACATCGACCAGGCTGACCGGGATCACTGCTCGCCCTCGGGCTGCGGCGCGACGGAGATCGGCAGGCCACGGCTGTGCCGGTACTCCAGGATCGCCTTGAGGTTGTCCAGTTCGATGCGGTGGCCGGCGTAGAACAACGGCCACAGGTCACCGACCCAGATCCGGTCCGGGTCCGGAGCCAGCTCCGGGTACGGGTTCTTGTCGTAGTTCGGGTGGTGGCAGTTGGTCCAGACGACCACGGAACCGGGCTTGTTGAGTACCGGCTCGGCCGGGACGATCCGGAACAGGTAGATCATCCACAGTTCCTCGCCCTGGTCCCAGGCGCAGTAGTAGTCGAGCGTCAGCGCCTCGCGGTTGGGCTTGAGCCGCATGTAGATCTTCGTGTCGTCGGCCAGGGTGTCCCAGCCGACGTACAGGCCCGGCGTGCCGGTCGGACTGAAGTCCCGGGTACTGACCGTGTACTCGTCCAGGTTGTGCACGTTGCACAGGTACTCGAACACGTCCTCGGGCGGGCAGTCGATGTAGTCCTGGATGGTGCAGAAGTCGCCGTACACCTCGTCGTGCGGGTAGACCGAGTGGGTCCTGTCGGTCGCCTTCGCGATGATGTCGTCCCGACTGGTGGTCTCGCAGCGCACGAGGTCGGGGATGTCAGCCAACTGGGGCGACGTAGTCGACATGCTTGTCTCCTGGACGGGTAGGAAGGTCCTCCAGCAGGCGGAGGAACGGCACGAACGGCGGCATCTCGGCCGGATCGACGTCGACGCAGACGAACGCCGGGCCGGGCCGGTCGTTCGTGTCGAGCAGGGCGAGGCGCAGTTCGTCGGCGGTGGTGGCCCGCACGGCCGGGATGGTCGGGAACATGGCCCGGATCCCGGCAGCGAGATCCGCGGGCTTGAACAGGTTGTACGTGTAGTCGGCGGAGTAGAAGACCTGCTCGCGTGTCACGCACATGGCGTGCGCGTTGTTGTTGAAGATGACGAAGGTGACCGGCACGTCGTACTCGACGGCGGTGTGCACCTCCATGCCGTGCGTGTAGAAGCCACCGTCGCCGGAGAGCACGAACGCCCGCCGACCGCTGGCGAGCGCGGCCCCGATGCCGGCGCCGAAGCTGTGCCCCATGCCCGCCATGCCGAGCGCGAGAATGAAGTTCCCGCGCCGCGGCACGGGAAGGTAGTGGATGGCGGCAACACTGGAGTTGCCGGCGTCGCAGACCAACGGCGCATCGTCGGGCAGTACCGCGCCGATCGCCCGCACCGCGTCGAACAGCCGCACGCCCGGGGTGTCGGGCCGTGGCGTCACCAGATACTCGGGGCCGTCGGCCGGTTCGGCGACCGGGTGGTCCGGCAGCGCGGAGAGGACCTCGTTCACGGCGCGCAGTTCCGTCCCCAGGTCACCGTCCACATGCAGCACCGGGGCACCGTCGCGATGCGGGTCGAGGTGCGGCGGCTCCGGATCGAAGCAGATCACCGGCGTCTCCGCGAGCGCGCGTTCCAGGCCGGCCCGCGCCATCACCGGCAGGCGGGTGCCGACCAGCACGCACAGCGCGGCGCTCTCCAGGCGGCGCAGTACGGTCGGATGCGCGATGACACCGGCGATGCCGACGAAGCGCGGATCGTGGTTGTCGAAGGCGTCCTTGCCTTCCGGCGTCACCGCCACCGACGCCCCGGCCAGCTTCGCCAGTTCGGCGGTCTCGGCCCGGGCGTCCTGGTGCCCGACGCCGTCACCGGCGATCAGCAGGACCTCGTCACCCCGCCCGACCGTCGCGGCGAGCAGCTCCGCGGCGGCCCGCCTGGTGCGTGCCGCGGGCACCGTGACGGGTGCCAACAGCTCGGACAGCACCGGCAGTGCCTCCGCGGGTGCCTGCTGGACATCCTTGGGCAGCAACAGAACCGCCGGTCCGCCGCGCGGTGCGCGCGCCGCGTCGATCGCCGCGGCGAGCAGTTTGCCGATGTCGGCCGGATCGTCGACCCGGGCGCAGAACCGGGAGATGGAACTGAACAGCTCGACGGCGTCGAACGCACCGCCCCGACCGCTGGAATCCTGGAAGGCGCCGGTTCCCTCCAGATTGGTGGGTGGCTGGCCGACCAGTGCGAGCATCGGGACGCGGGCCGAGTACGCCTCGGCGATGCCGGGCACCAGGTTCATCGACCCGGCACCGGAGGTCGTCATCACCACGCCGAGTCCACCCACGGTGCGGTGACTGCCCTCGGCCATGCAGGCGGCGGCGAACTCGTGCTTGGCGACGATCGCCGTGACCCGCCCGTCGGAGAAGTGCACGGCGTCGTAGATGTCCTCGATGTTGGCGCCACCGACGCCGAACACGGTACGCACGCCCAGTTCCGCCAGGGAGGACACGATGTAGTCAGCGACGCGCGGATGGCCGTCTCGCATGGTGACTCCCCAGCTACCGGTGACCCGACCCCATGGACGAATGTGAGGATGGTGAGCGTCGGTCCGTGCAGGCGGGAGCGTACCCACGAGGAGTTTTCCCGGACCAGGGTTGGCAGCGGGCGGTAGTGGTTGTACTAGGTTCTGGCGCCCGGTACTGACGGCGCGGGTACGGGTGAGGTACCGGGACCGGCCCCCGCCACCGTTCCGCGGCCCAGAACCGTTGCAGGGTCTGAGGAATCCACTGGAGACATTCGGGTACCCGCCGTCCCGGGCTTGACGTCTCCCGCCACCCGTGCGTGGTCCTTCCGTACCGCCGAACGTCGGCGCCGTCCCACGCCACGGCGTCCCGTGTCGTCGCGCCCGTCGCGCCCGTCGAGCCGTCGCGCGGTGTCCCGCGCCGTACCGTCCCTCGGCCCGGGTCCTGACACCTCTCGCACCGGAGGGCACGCGCGGAGGCGCGCGAGTGTCGGTCCGACCCCTCCGGCCGGGACAGTTCGCGCGGACGACACGCCGGTCATTTCCCCATCCGTACCTCACGGATTTCAGATGGAGAAATAACGCTCTGTAAGGAACGAAGGGTCTATAGCCTGAGCACCAATTACTTCGCTCCGCAATCAAGGAGGAACTATGCGTGATTTCGCGACATCGCCGTTCTCAGCCGTCCGAGGAAGGGTCCGGACGGCACGGCACGGCCGGCGCGGACTGGTCGGTGTCCTGCTCGCCGTCGCGCTCGCCACGACGGCCGTGGTGGCGCCGATGGCACCGGCGGCGGCGGCTCCGCCAGGGCGAGGACTCGCCTGGGGCCTCAACGCCCAGGGGCAGCTCGGCAACGGCGGCAACACCAGCAGCAACGTCCCGGTGACACCGTCCCTGCCGGCCGGGGTCACGATCACCGCGATCGTCGGCGGTGGCTCGCACAGCCTCGCGTTGACGTCCACCGGATCCGTACTGGCCTGGGGCGACAACAGCGACGGCCAACTCGGCAACGGCACCAACGCCGACAGCAACGTCCCCGTCACCACCTCACTGCCCGCCGGCACCACCATCACCGCCCTCGCCGCCGGGCGCCTGCACAGCCTCGCGGCAACCTCCACCGGATCCGTACTCGCCTGGGGCGACAACGCCTTCGGGCAACTCGGCAACGGCAGCACCACCGACACCAACACACCCGTCGCCGCGACCGTCCCGGCCGGCACCACCGTCACCGCGGTCTCCGCGGGAAGCAACCACAGCCTCGCGCTGACCTCCACCGGGTCGGCCCTGGCCTGGGGTGACAACACCTTCGGCCAGCTCGGCAACGGCACCAACACCGACAGCTCCGTGCCGATCGCCGTGTCGCTGCCCGCCGGTACGACCGCCACCCAGATCTCCGCCGGCGGCTACTACGGCATGGTCCTGACATCCGTCGGCGCCGTACTGTCCTGGGGCAGCAACACGTTCGGCCAGCTGGGGGTCGGCAGCCACACCGACAGCAACTCGCCGGCACCGGTCACCCTGCCGGGCGGTACGACGATCACCGCCGTCGACGCCGGCAACTACCATGCCCTGGCGCTGACCAGTACCGGCACGGTCCTTGCCTGGGGCAACAACTTCTTCGGGCAGCTCGGCGACGGCACCTTCACCGAGAGCACCGTGCCGGTGTCGGTGACGCTGGCGGTCGGAACCACGGTCACGGCGGTCTCCGCCGGCGGTGACCACAGCCTCGCGATCATCGACGTCACGTCGACCACCACGCTGACCTCGTCACCGGCGCATCCGCAGTTCGGTAAGACCGTCACCCTGGCCGCGGCCGTGACCTGCACCGCGGGCACGCCCACCGGCACGGTGACCTTCCTGCAGGGCAGTACCGCGTTGGGCACCGCGACCCTGGCCGGCGGCCCCACCGCCACCGCCTCGCTGACCGTGAACGGCCTGCCCGCCGGCAGCCACACGCTGCACGCGCACTACAACGGTGCGGGCGCCTGCCCGGCGTCGGACTCCGCTGCGATCACCGTGGTGGTCGAGTGCACCACCATCAGCGGCAGCCACGTGGGCGGGCTGTCGATCACACAGGCGACCTGCTTCGCACCGGGCACCACCTACACCGGCACGGTGACCCTGACCGGCAACGGCGCCCTGGACGCCACGGGCGCGACGATCAACAGCCTGAACGCCGCCGGCGGTTCCGGGATCCGGCTGTGTGGGAGCACCGTCGGGTCCACGACCGTCAACGCGCTCGCGGGCGTGGCGATCCTGGGCGATCCGACCGACCCGGTGCAGAACTGCGCCGGCAACACCTTGACCAGTTCGGTGAGCGTGATCAGCTCGACCGGGTTCGTGGAGATCTCCACCAACCACGTCACGCTCTCGGTACTGGTCAACGGCAACACCACCACCCTGCCGGTACCCGCGGAGAACGCCACCGCCACGGAGATCGAGTCGAACGTCATCTCGGGCGGCCTGACCTGTACGGGCAACACGCCGGCGCCGACCAACGCCGGTCACCCCAACACCGTCACGGGTCCCCGCAGCGGACAGTGCGCCGCGCTGTGACCCGCTGACCGAAAAGACCGCCACGACCCGGTACGC
>JBAUUM010000342.1:0-1590 GCA_049582705.1 Actinocatenispora sp. | reverse complement strand
GGCTGCGTACCGCGCTCGCGGCGGCCGCCGCGTCCGACCGCACCACCGTCATCCAGATCGAGACCGACCCGCTGGTCGGCGCCCCGGACTCCGCCGCGTGGTGGGACGTGCCCGTAGCGGAGACGTCGACGACGGACGAGACGCGGGCCGCGCGGCGCGCGTACGAGTCGGCGAAGTCCGACCAACGGCACCAGCTGTGACGGTGTGAGCCCCGGCACGCCCACGCGTGGGTCCGCCGTGTGGTTGGGCGGCTCGGGACCTTCGACCCTGCCGCTCGTCCCGGGGCATTGGGGACGCTGGTCCCTGCCCGCCCTGTGCCCTTTATGGGCACGCTGGTCGGCGGAGGGGGAGCTAAATGAATCGAACGTTGACATCGGACACGCGAGCGGTTCGGAGCGACGCGCGGGCCGGGGGGTCCCTGGCGCCCGATTCCGTCCCGCGTGCGGACACTGTCCTGACAATCGACGCCGATGCCGGCGGAACCCGGCTGCGGGTGGTCGACCGGCTGGACCGGTTGCTGTTCACCCGGGACCTGGGGCCGCTGCCCGAGGCGCACACGCACTTCTGCGACGTACTGGCCGGTATCTACCGCCGGTTCCCGATCGACGTGGTGAGCCACCGGTTCCTGACCGTCCCGCGGCACCGGGCGTGGCTGCTGGTCGACGACGACATCGCCCGGCAACTG
Organism: Actinocatenispora sp.; assembly: GCA_049582705.1. Taxonomy (GTDB): domain Bacteria; phylum Actinomycetota; class Actinomycetes; order Mycobacteriales; family Micromonosporaceae; genus Actinocatenispora. The sequence continues at coordinate 905 of JBAUUM010000342.1, read as the reverse complement.
GCCGACCCGACCGAACTCGGGCCGAGCTTCGTCACACCACCGTCGTACGGTCTGGTGCTGGCGCGCACGCAGTTCGACTGCCCGCAGATCGCCTGTTCCGACACCGCGTTCTACGACCCGATGCCCGAGGAGCGGACCAGCTACCCGCTGCCGGCGTCCTGGGGTTCCCGGCACGACGTGCGTCGGCGCGGATTCCACGGCCTGTCCCACGAGCACGTGGCACGGCGGGCCGGTCAGATCCTCAGTGGCGCCGCGGTCACCCGGCTGATCAGCTGCCACATCGGCCCGACGTCGTCGGTGACGGCGCTGCGGTCCGGGGTCCCGGTCGACACGACGCTCGGCTTCGTACCGGGTGACGCGATGCTCGGCGCCAGCAGCGGCGGCATGGACGCGGGTGCGCTGCTGCGGCTGATCATCGAGGACGACGTGGCGCCGGCTGCGCTGCGGCACCTGCTGGAGGAGAACGCGGGCATGGCCGCGTTGGCCGGGCGGACCCGGACGCTCGCCGATCTGGTCGCGGACGCCGAGAGCGGCGATCCGGACGCACACCGGGCCGTGGACATCCACCAGCACGGCCTCGCCGCGGCGATCGCCGGTCTGACGGCGAGTCTCGGAGGGCTCGACGCGCTCGTGTTCACCGGCCCGTACGGCTGCCGCGACCCGTGGCTGCGCTCGGACCTGGCCCGGCGGCTGCGCTATCTGGGCGTACGGATCGACCCGGCGCGTAACCAGGCGCTCCGCGGCGACCTGGTGCTGTCCGACCCCGGCGGCGTGGCCGTGGCGGTCGTCGAGTCACGTCTCGACCTGCGGATGGTCGCGGAGGCGCGGCAGGCACTGCGCGACACGTCCGGCCGGACGGGTCAGCGGGTGGTCGCGGCCTGACCGGCTGACGGCCGGGACGGGGG
>JBAUUM010000341.1:0-6118 GCA_049582705.1 Actinocatenispora sp. | reverse complement strand
CCGTGTACCTGCTGGGCGGCCGGCCGGGCGTCGCCGCGCGGGCCGCCCGCCGGCTCGGCGAGGAGCACGGGTTGCGGGTCGTCGGCGCGCGTGACGGCTACTTCGACGAGGCCGACGAACCGGCCCTGATCGACGACATCAACCGCAGCTCCGCCCGGATCCTGATGGTGGGCCTGGGCAATCCGCGCCAGGAGCTGTGGCTCTCGCGTCACCGTTCGGCGCTCGCGCCGCCCGTCGCGCTCACCTGCGGCGGCTGGCTGGACTGGACCGCGGGGCAGCGTCCGCCGTGCCCGCCGTGGATCTACCGGCTCGGCATGGAGTGGGCGTACCGCCTGGCCCAGGAACCCCGTCGGCTGTTCGGCCGGTACGTGCTGGGCAACCCGCGCTTTCTGCTCCGGGTGATGCGTACCCGGGTGACGGTGGTGCCGGAGGCGACCCTGCCGCGGTAGGGCGACCCGGGACGGCCGTCGAGGTGTCGGCGGCCGTCCGGTGGCGGCGGGCATCAGTAGGCGCCGGCGCTGCGCACCACGGCGGTGATGGTGCGCAGCAGGATGATCAGGTCCAGCGTGAGTGACCAGTTCTCCACGTACCGCAGGTCCAGCCGCATGGTGTCCTCCCAGGACAGGTCGGACCGGCCGGAGACCTGCCACAGGCCGGTCATGCCCGGCTTGACCACGAGCCGACGCCGCATGTCCGCCGGGTACTGGTCGACCTCGGCGGGCAGCGGCGGGCGCGGCCCCACCAGCGACATCTGCCCGGTCACCACGTTGATCAGCTGGGGCAGCTCGTCGAGGGAGAAGCGTCGGATGAACCGTCCGGCCCGGGTGATCCGCGGGTCGTCGGGAATCTTGAACAGCACCCCGTCGCACTCGTTGGCGGCCCGCAGTTCGGCCAGCCGCTGCTCGGCGTCGGTGTACATGGTGCGCAGCTTGAAGATCGGGAAGGTCTGGCCGTCGCGGCCGACCCGCAGCTGTCGGAACATCGCGGGGCCGGGCGAGGTGCTCCGCACCCACACCGCGAGCGCGGCGATCAGCGGCAGGAACAGGGTGAGCAGCAGCGCGCCCAGGGTCCGGTCGACCAGGGCCTTGGCCACCCGGCGGGTGCCGCGCAGCCGGGGGTGGTTGACCTGGAGCATCGGCAGTCCGTCCACCGGCCGTACGGTGATCCGGTCTCCGGACACGTCCATCAGGGTGCTGGCCACGATGAGGTCGATGTCGTCGTCCTCGACCTGCCAGGCGAGCCGGCGCAGGGCCGGGCCGTCGAGTTCGGGGCAGGACAACACGATGAGCGCGTCGGCGTCGGCCGACTCGACGGCCAGCGCCGCGTCGTCGAAGCTGCCGTAGACCGGGACGGAGACGCCGGGTACGACCAGCTGGCCGGACTCCAGCCGCAGGCCGCCGCGACTGTCCAGGCCGGCCACCGGTACGCAGGCGCCGACGACGGTGAGGCCGTGGAAGCGTTCGCGGCGCAGCTGCCGGCACAGCTCGGCGACGGCCCGGACGTGCCCGACGACCACGACCCGGCGCAACCACCGCCCCCGGGCGCGGCCGGCGTGCAGGGCGCGGCGCAGCAGGAACCGGAACAGCACGGTGAACGCCACGGTCAGGACCAGCGTGGTGACCACGTACCCGCGGGACAGCCCGAAGTCTCCGAGGTAGCCGACCAGTGCCACGACCGCGGTGAACGCCACCCCGGAACGGAACACCCGCTCGTACTCCGCGGTGCCGACGAACAGCTGGCGCACGTCGTAGGACTGGGTCGTGGTGAGTGCGACGAGCCAGCCCAGCGGCAGGATCCCGCTGGCGACCAGGTGGACCAGGTCGGCGTTCGCCGGTGAACCCCGGAACACCAGGCTCAACGCGGCGGTGACCGCGCTCAGCGCGGCCACGGTGTCGGTGACCACGAGGGTCGCCACGTACCTGTTCTGCCATCGTCCGACGGCCCGGCGTCCGGGCGCGGTGGCGACGGGCCACGGTCTGCTGATGCGGGTGGAGCGGGGGAGTACGCGTTCTGAGATCAGTGGTTCCGCCGCCACAAGTGCCTCCCCGTTCTCCCCGCAAGGTCAGTCGACGGACAGAGTGGGCCCCGTGGTCGCCATAGCGGAATGTGTTCGAATCTTACACAATCTGTGTGCCCATCCCTATCGTCACGCGAAGGTTCTGACCGAACGGCGGAGCCGGTCAGGGCTGTTCTCCATCCTGCTGCCAGGCCCCCACCTGGCGTGTCGCCCGAAGGGCCGATGCACGCTGGCCGAAGGGGTCGTATATCTGGGAGAGAAGATCGTCGGGTGGTCACGGGGCACCCGTTTCCGGCGCGACCTGGCGGAAGGGACCGCGGATGGCCGAGCCGACGCCACCCATGGACGACAACCGCGCGTCCTCGGCGATGCGCGAGTTCAGCGCGCTCGGCGGCAGCGTCGACATGTTCTACGAGTGGTGGCCCGGGGAGCTGTACGACGACGCGGACGGCCTGCTCACCGCCAACGACGCGAGGTCCGTGCTCTACCTGAACCCGCGGGTGGACCACAACGGAGCCGGCCGCCTCGTCGCGCAGGCCAACCTGCGGCTGCGGCGGTTGCGGGAACTGGGGCCGGAACTGGACGGGTGGACGTCCTACCAGGGTGGCTGGCAGCTGCGGCTCCGGGTCGGCCGCTGGGTGCAGCCGCTGCGGTACGGCGACGAGGAGTCCTGAGGCGCCGCGGCCCACCGTCGGTATCTACTCAGTCCGGCCCCGCGGTGGGCGTGCCCGCCGTGGGCGTGGCCACCGGCGCGTACCGCGCCGCGAGCGCCCGGGACTCCCGAGCCATCCGCTCCCGCAGCTCCGGCGGGGACAGCACCTCCACCGCGGACCCGAGGCCGAGCAGGGCGGTGCGCGCCCAGGACAGACCCTCGAACGGCACCGTCAGTTCCACCGGGCCCGTCGTCACGGTGACGTCGACCATCCGCTGCCCGGGCACGGCGACCACCCGGCGCAGGCCGGGCAGGGCCGCCGGCTCGACCCGGACCGTCACGTCGACCAGCTGGTGACGGCGCTCCAGTTCGTCGCGCGCGGTGCGCCAGGTCGTGGCCAGGTCGAAGTCGGACGGACGGCGCGCCGGCTCGTCGAGCACGTCGACCCCGACGACGCGGGAGACCCGGTACGTGCGCCGGGCATCGTCCCGGATCGCGACCAGGTACCAGTCGCCCGCGGCCAGCACCAGGCCGAGCGGGTCCAGCACCCGTTCGGTCGTCGTCGCCGCCCGCGAGTACCGGACCCGCACCCGGCGGTCCTGCCAGACCGCCTCGGCCAGTGCGGCCAGCTGCGGCGCCGGTTCGGCCGTGCCGTACCAGCGGACCGGGTCGAGGTGGAAGCGTTGGGTGGACCGCTCCGCCCGCGCTCGCGCCTCCCCGGTGAGCGCCGCCCACAGCTTGCGTTGCGCGGTGTCCAGCGAGGCGGTCAGGCCCAGGTCCCCGGCCGGACCGGACAGCCCCAGAAACGCCAGCGCCTGGGCCTCGTCGACGCCCAGCCCGGTCAGCCGGGTGCGGTACCCGCCCTCCAGCCGGTACCCGCCGGCGGGCCCGCGCACCGACCGCACCGGGACGCCGGTGGCGGCGAGCGCCTCGACGTCGCGTTGCACGGTGCGCTCGCTGACCTCCAGCCGGGCGGCCAGTTCGCGGGCACCCACCTGGCCGCGGACCTGGAGGTACAGCAGCAGGGACAGCAACCGGGAGGCACGCACCGGACCATCGTTCCACGTACCCGACAGGAACTGACGGGTACGTGGGAGATGCTGACGCCATGACAACGACACCCGCGGCACGGCCCGGCTCGACCAGCACCACCGCGACACTGATCATGACGAACCTCGACTGCCCCGACCCGTCGGCGCTGGCCGGCTTCTACGCCGCCGTTCTCGGCTGGGAGATCACCGCGCAGGCCGACGAGTACGCGATGATCGGCGACGGGCACACCTCGATCGGCTTCGGCCGGGTCGACGGCTACACCCCGCCGGCCTGGCCCGACACCGACGGCGGCAAGCGGTACCACCTCGACCTGTACGTCGACGACCTCGACCGGGCGGAGCAGTCGTTCGGTGACCTCGGCGCGACCAGGCCGACGTTCCAGCCGGGCGGCGAGCGGTGGCGGGTCCTGCTCGACCCCGCCGGCCATCCGTTCTGCATCTGCCCACGCCCACAGGACCAGTAGGCCCCGCCGACGCTCAGCCGCCGGTCGCGGTGGCCGTCGGCCGGCTCAACGGCAGCCGGATCACCAGCATCAGCACGGCGGCCACCGCCAGCGACGCCGCCATCAGCACGAACGACGCGCCGCTGGACCCGGTGGCCGAGTTGAGCCAGCCGACCAGGTACGAGCCGGCGAAGCCGCCCAGCGCGCCGAACGAGTTGACCAGCGCCACCGCCGGCCCGGCGGCGTTGCGCGGCAGGAACTCCGGGATGCTCGCGAAGTACGGGCCGTAGGGCGCGTACATCGCGGCCGCCGCGATGCTCAGCAGCGGGAACGACAGCCAGAACTGGTCCGGCCCGAGCAGGTACGAGGCGTAGAACGCGACGCCGCCCAGCAGCAGCCACGGCCACACGTACCGACCGCGCCGGCCGGCCCGGTCGGAGGCACGACTGTTGAGGATCATGGCGACGACGGCGAGCGCGTAGGGGATCGCGGAGATCAGCCCGGTCAGGCCGATGCCCTGACCGGAGCCGGCCTTGACGATCGACGGCAGCCAGAACACGAACCCGTACACGCCGATGCTCCACAGCAGGTACTGGAGGCTGAGCAGCAGCACCCGCGGGGAGCGCAGGGTCGTCCAGTAGCTGTCCACGGGCGTGATGTCGCGCTGCTCGTCGGCGAGTGCGGCCTCCACCTGGTCCCGTTCCCGCGCTCGCAGCCAGGCGGCGTCGCGGGGACGGTCGGCCACGAGCCGGCGGAAGACGAAGGCCCACGCGATCGCCGGCAGCCCTTCGATGAGGAACATGCCCCGCCACGAGGTCGCCTCGATCAGGAACCCGGACAGCGCCGTGAGCCACAGCACCGTCACCGGGTTGCCGAGGATCAGGAAGGTGTTGGCCCGCGCGCGTTCCGGCTTGGTGAACCAGTGGGCCAGGAAGATGACCATGGCGGGCAGCACGGCCGCCTCGACCACGCCGAGCAGGAAGCGGACCACCATGAGCGCCGGTACCGAGGTGAGTACGCCCTGCAGCGAGGCCAGGATGCCCCAGGCGAGCAGGCTCCAGAAGATCAACCGCTTGACGCTGCGCCGCTCCGCGTAGATCGCGCCCGGGATCTGGAACAGGAAGTAGCCGAGGAAGAACAGGGCACCGAGCAGCGCCGCGATCCCGCCGGTGATGCGCAGTTCGGACTGCATGCCGCCGGCCACGCCGATCGAGTAGTTCGACCGGTCCAGGTAGGCGAGGCTGTACGTGACGAAGACGATCGGCAGCAGCCGCGCCCAGCGCTGGCGTCCGAGTACGTCCGTGTGCCCGGCGGCGGGGCGGGATCCTCGGGTGTCGGCCCCGGTCATGTTGTGTACCCCGATCCGTGGGCGATGCTCTTTCACCGGAAATTCCGGTAAGCGGAAGTTCCTCCGCCATCGGGTCGTGCCCGTCGCCCGCGGGGCCGAAACACGGTCATGCCCGGGCACGCATGGCGCCCGGTGCGCGGGGTACCCGCAGGGGTGACGAGGGAGGGGCGTGACGATGCAGCGGATCCACACCGAGTCGGCCGTACCGGTCCCGGCCCGTGGCGTGGAACTCACCGGCGACCTCGCGGTCCCCGACGCCGCGCGCGGCGTGGTGCTCTTCGCACACGGCAGCGGAAGTTCACGGCACAGTCCGCGCAACCGGATGGTGGCCGCCAGGCTGCAGACCGTGCCGTTCGCAACGCTGCTGGTGGACCTGCTGACCCCCGGGGAGGAAACGCTCGACGAACGGACCGGCGAACTGCGCTTCGACATCGGCCTGCTGGCCGGGCGGCTGGAGGACCTGGTGGACTGGCTCGGCCGGCATCCGCGCACCGACGGACTGCCGGTCGGGCTGTTCGGCGCGAGCACCGGCGCCGCCGCGGCGCTGGTCGCGGCATCGCGGCGACCGGCGGCGGTACGTGCGGTGGTCTCCCGGGGCGGCGGACC
>JBAUUM010000340.1:0-1974 GCA_049582705.1 Actinocatenispora sp. | reverse complement strand
ACCGACGACACCGCCGACCTGGCCACGGGTACCGACACGGCCGGCGGCTCCGGCCACGGGGATCCCGTCGGCTACCGGGTTGCGGGCCAGTGCTCCGCCCTTCAGGGCGGGGGTGAAGGCTCGCGCTGGGAGGGCCGCCAGGCCCGAGCAGTGCCTTAAACCGGGCGGTTCTGCTGCTCGATGTACTGACGCACGATACTCAGCGGCGCCCCGCCGACCGAGCCTGCGAAGTACGAGCCCGACCAGAGTTTGTTGGCCCGGTAGTAGTGCCGCACGAGGTCGGGGAACTCCTGCCGCATCCGCCGCGACGAGACGCCCTTGAGGGAGTTGACCAGCTTCGCCAGGGCGACCTTGGGCGGGAAGTTGACGAGCAGGTGGACGTGGTTGTTCTCGCCGTTGAACTCGACCAGCTCGGTTTCGAAGTCCGCGCACACCGCCCGCATGATCTCCTCCATCCGGGCGAGGTGCCGGTCGCCGAACACCCTGTGCCGGAACTTCGTCACGAAGACCAAATGAGCGTGAAGAGCAAAAACACAGTGCCTGCCAGTGCGGATACCTTCGAGATCAGCCATAAACCAACATGGTACAGTGCTTCTCGTGCAGCTCCGTTACAACTTCCGGCTCTACCCGGACACCGCTCAGCGCGAGGCGCTGGCCCGGTCGTTCGGGTGCGCCCGGGTGGTGTTCAACGACGGGCTGCGCCTGCGTCAGCAGGCACGCGAGGCGGGCGAGAAGTACCTGTCGGACGGCGACCTGTCCAAGCGGGTCATCACCCAGGCCAAAGACACCCCGGAACGGGCGTGGCTGGGCGAGGTGTCCTCGGTCGTGTTGCAACAGGCGCTGGCGGATCTGAACGTGGCGTACCGCAACTTTTTCGCCTCGATCTCCGGCAAACGCAAGGGCCGCAAGGTCGCACCGCCTCGGTTCCGGTCCCGCAAGGACAACCGGCAGGCCATCCGCTTCACCAAGAACAGCCGGTTCAAGGTCCTCGACAACGGCCGCCTGCGGTTGCCGAAGATCGGCGATGTGCCGGTCCGGTGGTCGCGGAGCCTGCCGTCCGAGGCCAGTTCGGTCACGGTGATCCGGGACGCGGCGGGCCGGTACTTCGCCTCGTTCGTCGTGACGATCGGCCATGACGAGACGCTGCCCGAGGTGGAGCCGGAGGTCGGGATCGACTTGGGGCTGACCCACTTCGCGGTCATGTCCGACGGTACGAAGGTCGCCGCGCCGAAGTTCCTGCGCCGCGCGGCCCGCAAGCTCAAGCGGTTGCAGCAGGATCTGTCCCGCAAGCAGCGCGGCAGTCAGAACCGTAAGAAGGCCGTCGTGAAGGTGGCCCGCGCTCATGCGCGGGTGGCAGACACCCGGCGGGACTGGCAGCACAAGCTGTCCACGGCGATCATCCGCGACAACCAAGCGGTGTACGTCGAGGATCTGTGCGTCGTCGGTCTCGGCCGGACCCGGCTCGCCAAATCCGTGCACGACGCGGGGTGGTCGATTTTCACCGGCATGTTGGAGTACAAGGCCGCCCGGTACGGGCGCACCTTCGGTCGGGTGGACCGGTTCTTCCCGTCCACCCGGATGTGCTCAGCGTGCGGCCGGATCAACGAGAAGATGGCGCTGAACGTCCGGGCGTGGGACTGCCCGTGCGGCAGTCACCACGACCGGGACGTCAACGCCGCCAAGAACGTCAAGGCCGCCGGACAGGCGGACTTCAACGACCGTGGAGCGCAGGTAAGACCGGGACTCGTCCCGGCACCGCGCGGCGAAGCGGTAACCCACCCGGACGCGGCGTGTTCCACGCGCAGCGTGGAGGGAATCTCCGTCCTTTAGGGCGGAGAGGATGTCAAGGGTCATGACCGTCAACCTGCGGGTGGGTGCCGCCGACGCGGCCACGATCGTCCGACTCGTCCGTGACGACCGGGTGGACCTGGTGGCGATGCAGGAGTACACGCCGGCGGCGAAGACGCGCCTGAG
>JBAUUM010000339.1:0-19147 GCA_049582705.1 Actinocatenispora sp. | reverse complement strand
AACACGAGGACGCCGATCCCGATCAACGCGTACAACGCCTGGCCCAGCTCGTACTGCGGGGTGTACCCGGTGAGCAGGAAGCCGTACCAGGCGTACGCGAGCGCGGCGCCCGCGGCCAGCGCGAACCGGTGGGTGCCGGTCCAGGCCGCGCGACGGGACCAACGGCCGACCAGCGCCACCACGACCGCCATCAGGACCACGTGCACCGCGATCGGGACCACCGCCGGGACGTCCAGCGTGCCCGGGGTCAGTCGGTACACCAACAGGAAGACGCTGGCGGGCACGAGGCCCAGGAGCGCGACCGGCAGCACGCCCGGTACCGCCGCGGTGTCGGTCGCCGCCCCGCGCCGCCGGGGAACCAGGAACGCCGCCACCACGAACACCGCGGTCAGCGCCACCGTCACGCCCACCTGCCACCAGCGCAGCGTGTAGCCCCACAGCCCGGCCTGGTTCACCCCCGCGGTGCCCAGTACGAACAGCACCACGGTCACGGTGAGGCCCACCCTGCCCAGCCACGGGCCCGAACCGCGCCGGGCGAACAGCGCCTCGGTCACCGCGACCGAGACCCCGATGCTGAACACGGCGTGCAGGGTCAGTACGTGCATCCACCACGGCCACCCGATGCCGAGGTGTCCGTAGTCGAGCAGGCGCATGCCCATCCACTTCGGTGACCACAGCGTCAGGTCGCCCAGGCCCTCCTCGACCAGGCCGTACGCGACGCCGAGCAGCAGGATCGTGGGCCAGCCCCGGCCGGTGCGCCGGGTCACCTCCCGTACCAGCAGCGCGCCGCCGCCGTACATCGGCAGCTCGAACAGGTATCCGATGGGAGAGTGGGTGTTGCCCAGCAGGACCTCACCGATGAACGGTGCCAGCAGTACCAGTACGAGGGCCGGTGAGATACGTCGCCACATGCTTGTCCCTACCAGGGTCGCGCGTCGGAATGATGAGTCGATCCTCATCGCCGGCGCGGTCGCGCGGTAGATCCGAGTGATCGGTGCCCGGCAGTACAAATGTCACCGCGGGTGGGCACGGAGGCCCGGTGGCACAGCCGGTCCGGGTCAGTAGCCGCGTTGCCGGGCTATCGCCTCGACCGCGTCCTTGGCCTGCTTCAGGCCGACACCGGTCTGCGCGCGGTACACCTTGATCGCCTCGATCTTCCGGCCGTTCTCCAGGTGATGCACCACCTCGGGTGCGGCGGGGGTCGATTCGGTGACGCCCAGCTCACGCGTGAGCAGGTCCAGCCGTCGCTCGATGACCTTCAGTCGCTGGGTGTCGCGCCGCTGCCCGCGCTGGATCGCGGCGAGCAGCAGCACGATCAACAACAGGAACGGCAGGACCAGTGCGAGTGTGTCCGACATGCCCGTAGTCAAGCAGGGCAGCGCCACCCGAGCGAGCCCGCCGGAGGGTCTGACCTGCCCGAACGGTCTCTGGTGCAGGGCGGTGCCGAGGTGGCCCTGCCATCCGGGGCAAGTCGGCTGTATTACGATGCGGACGTCGAATGGGGGACGCTGTGCCGAGACGGGTGGATCACGAGGAGCGGCGGACGCGGATCGCCACCGCGCTGTGGCGGGTCGCGACGGCGCGCGGCCTGGACCGAGTCAGCCTGCGCGAGGTCGCCACCGAGGCAGGGGTGTCGCTGGGGCAGCTGCAGCACTACTTCCCCAGCCGGGACGACCTGCTGGTCTTCGCGATGGAGTTCATGCGCAGGAAGAACGTCGAGCGGGTCACACAGCGGGTCGCCGCGCTGGGCTCTCCGGCCGCGAGCGCCCGGTTGCGTGCCATCGCCCGGGAGATGCTCACGCTCGACGACAGGTCGGTGGCCGGCAGCCTGATGAACTTCACGTTCCTGCTGGAGGGCATCCACAACGAGACGCTCCGCGGGTACGCCCGAAGCCAGGGGCTGGCGCTGCGCGGTGTGCTGGAGCACCACATCGGCCTGGCTGTCGCGGAGGGCGACATCCCGGTGGACCGCGATCCGCGCCGGGAGGCCACCGCGCTGATGGGGCTGGCCGACGGCCTGCGAGCCGGCTTCCACCTCGGTCTGCACACCGCGGACGAGGCGTGGGCGGTGATGGACGGTCAGCTCGCCCGGCTCTTCGGCTGAGGGGCCACGTTGATTCAAGTCGCGTGTATTGCTACGCTCGTTTTGCAATACACACGACTTGGAAAGGATCGACCCGTGGCGACCGAACACCCGCCCCTCGCCCTGCGCGCCCCGCGGCACGCCGTCCACGAGCGGGCCAGGCGGTGGTGGACCGTCCAGGCGCTCGTCGTCCTGTCCGGTCCGATGCTGCTGACCGCGCTCACCCTGCTCGTCCTGTCCGTACTGTTCTTCCCCGCGGCACTCGGCTGGCTCGGCCCGCTCCTGCTGGTGACGCTGATCCTTCCGGCGGTGCTCTACCTCGTCGCGATGCCCCGCTGGCGCTACCGGGTACACGCCTGGGAACTGGGCGACAGCTCGGTGTACGCGGCCAGCGGCTGGTTCTGGCAGCGTCGGCGGATCGCCCCGATGTCCCGGGTGCAGACCGTGGACACCGTGCGCGGGCCGATCCAGCAGGCGTTCGGGCTCGCCACCGTCGTCGTCACCACGGCGTCCACCGCCGGGGACGTCACCATCGCCGGTCTCGCCGAGGACGACGCCGAGGAACTCGCCCGCCGGATCGGCGCCGGCGCCGAGAGCGTCCCCGGGGACGCCGCATGAGCGCCGCCGTCACCGGACCGCCGACAACCTCGACGCGGTGGCGGGGTCCCGACCCGAGGACGGTCGCGCTGCAGGGCGCCTGGCTCGTGCCGCCGGTGACCTCCGTACTGCTGTCCGGGCTGGCCACCGGCGGGCACCTCGGCGCCCGCGCCGCGATCACACTCGCCGCGATCGGCGTGACCTTCGTCGTACGGATGCTCGTCGGGCTGGTGCGCTGGTCCCGAACCCGATACCGGGTGACGCCCGACGCGTTCCAGGTGCGGTCCGGGATCTTCGTCCTGCGGTCCCGGGCCGTACCGCTGGACCGGATCCGCAGCGTCGACCTGACCGCGAACCCGCTGCACCGCCTGCTCGGCCTCGCCGTCGTGCGGGTCGGCACCGCGGCGTCCACGGACGGCCGCACCGAACTGCGGGTGGACGCGTTGTCCCGGGCCGCGGCGACCGAGCTGCGGGACTCATTGCTCGCCGGTGCGGGCACCGTCGCCGACGAACCGACGGTGTCCACACTGGACCCGCGCTGGGTGCGGTACGCGCCGCTGACGTTCTGGGCCCTCGGCGGGGTGTTCGTGGCCGTGGCCAGCGCGTACCGGATCCTCGACGCGGTCGGTGTCGAGCCGTGGCGGGTGGGTGTGGTCCGTCGCGCGTTCGAGGAGTTCGGCTCCAGCGCACTCTGGCTGACGGTCCCGCTGCTGGTACTCGCCGTCGTGCTGGTCGGTGGCGCCGGGGCCGCCGTGCTCTACGCGGAGAACTGGTGGCACTACCGGCTCGACCAGCTCGACGGGGGCATGCTGCGGGTACGCCGAGGTCTGCTCACCACCCGGTCCGTGTCGATCGAGCGGCGCCAACTGCGCGGCGTCGTCCTGCGTGAACCGCTGTTGCTACGTGCCGGCGGCGGCGCCCGGGTCAACGCCGTGGCGGGTGGTCTCGGCGACGAGGACGAGAACCGTCGCCGCAGCGCCGTACTGCCTCCGGCGCCCCGGGCCGAGGCGCTGCGGGTGGTCGACCGGCTCGCCGGCGGGGCGGTGTTCGACCAGGCGCTGACCCGTCACCCGCGGGTGGCGCTGCGCCGGCGCGTACTGCGCGGCCTCGCCCTGGTCGTACTTCCGGTGACCGTCGCGCTGACCGTCCTCGGGGTACTGCTCACCGGCGTCCTGCTGTACTGCGCCGCGGCCTTCCTGGTCCTCGCCGCCCCGGCCACCTGCTGGCTGGCCCGCGACGCGTACCGCAACCTGGGCCACGGCGTCGACGACCGGCATCTGCTGCTGCGCTCAGGGACCTTCAGCCGGGATTCGGTGGCGTTGCGTCGGGACGCGGTGCTGGCATGGACGTTCTCGTCCTCCCCGTTCGGCCGGCGGGCCGGTGTGGTCACGGCGACCGCCGCGGTCGCCGCCGGGGAACAGGGTTACCGGATCCCGGACATCGCGGTGGACCGGGCGGTGCCCTTCGCCGATGCCGCCGCGCCGGGCATCCTCACCGAGTTCCTGACGCACGCCTGAGTGAGCCGTACGGCAGGGACTCACCCCCGCGGCGTCGGGAGCCACGGGCACGCCGATCCGCCCCGGTAGGTGACCGGCGCCGATCGGGGCGGATCCGACGGTGCCGCAACAACTGTCGGATCCGTCCCTGTTGGACCTCCGGGCCGGGCATTCCGGTCGTGTGTCACACAGCTGACTGCGCCCGGCCCCGCCCGGAGCCACAGTGGAACTGGTGGCCCGCCGACCGTTCCGGTGGTCGGCGATCCCAACCCAGGCGCGTGACCCAGGCGCGCGGACCTTCGACAAGACGGGGGCGCGATGAGCCTCATCAACGTCTGGAGCGGCGCGGTCACACACCACTCCGCCACGGTTGTCGCGAGGGTGACCGGCACGCGGACCCGACTGGCGGTGGCGGACAACCACACCCTGCGCGGGCCGCGGTTCGTCGGCCCGGTCACCCCGACCGCGGAAGGGGTCGCGACGTTCCAGGTGACCGGGTTGTCGCCGGACACCCGCTACTTCTACGCGGTCGAGGACGACGGCCACCTCGACCTGGCCCGGTTCGGCCGGTTCCGCACCCACGGTCCGCCCGGCGAGCCGTACAGCTTCACCTTCGCGCACGCGACCTGCGCCGGTGGCAACGGCGACACGGAGTACCCGGTGGACGGGGCGCTGCTGCCGCACCAGGTGAGCAACCATCCGGTGTACGACGAGATCTGCCGCCAGGACCCGCTGTTCATGGCGCACGGCGGGGACCTGCACTACTACAACATCGGCGATCCCAACTTCGTCGGCGATCCCAGCCCGGCGTCGTACCGGCGGGCGTTCGACGACGTGCTGCTCGGCCGCCAGGGCACCCTGTTCCGGCAGGTGCCGATCCAGTACATGTGGGACGACCACGACTTCGGCGCGAACGACTCGAACAGCACCGCGCCCGGTCGCCTGTCCGCGGCGCAGGTGTACCGGGAGCGGGTACCGCACTACCCGCTCGCCGCCGGGGACACCGGCACCGACGCGGTCCACCACAGCTTCCAGGTCGGCCGGGTGCTGTTCCTGGCCAGCGACATCCGATACTACCGGGACCCGGTGACCGTCCCGTCGCCGCGCACCATGATGGGCGCGGCGCAGCTCGCCTGGATGGACGGCGTGCTCGCCTCGTCCGACGCCGAGCTGCTGGTGTGGCAGCAGGGCCAGGACTGGCGGGTACTGCCCGGCACCAGCACCGGAAACTGGGGCGGGTACGCCGAGGAACGCGACGCCGTCGTACAGATGCTCGGCGACCGTGGCTGGTTGGACCGGATGTTCATGATCACCGGGGACAGTCACGCGATGGCGATGGACACCGGGGGCACCAACCGGTACGGCGGCTTCCCGATCTTCATGTTCAGCCCGTTGGACAGCCAGATGACGCCCGGCCCCACCTACGACCTCGGTCGTCGGGGATCCACCACCGGTGGCACCCGCGGCCAGTGGGGCACGGTGCAGATCGACGACAGCGGGTCCTCGATCCAGGTGACCGGACACGGGTGGTGGTGGTCGGCATGACCAGAAATCTGTGGCAGGAGTACAGCTTCACGGTCCCGGCGCGCCCACGGGATCCGTCCCGTGCCGCGCAGCCGGACCCGACCGGGTCGGACGCTGAGACGCCGCGTGACCCGTCTGACGCCGAGACGCCGCGTGACCCGTCTGACGCCGCGCGACCGGACCGGGCCGGATCGGCCGAGGGGCACGAACCCGGTCCGGCCACCGGCCCGGGGGAGTAGCCGTGGCGGCGTGACCGGTCGCCACCTGCCTGGTCGGTCTCGGCCGGGTACGTCGTTCAGGTGACTTGCCTCTGCGGCAAGTCATACATAGACTTTCCGTCATGGAAAGTGACATGAGCCCTCCGTCGAACCCCGACCACCTCGATCCGCGGCTGTTGGAGGAACTCCGGTCCGACCGCGCGACCCTCGCCGAGCGGATGCACGCCCCGCGGTGGTTCGTCCTCGGATCCGGCCTCGCCGCCGCGGCCTACGTCGTCATCCCCGCCCTGCCGAAGGACAGTTCGCGCAACGCCGTCCTGCTCGCCGCCTTCTGCATGAGCATCGCGCTGGTCGGCGCGCACCGCCGCGTCACCGGCATCAAGGCGTCCCGGTTCAGCGTGCGCGACTGGGCGCTGACCGCCGTGGGCGTCGTCGGTGTCCTGGCGTTGATCAGCATCTCGTTCGGACTGTCCGCCAGCGGGCTGCGCTGGTGGATCGTCGCGACCGCTCTCGCGGCCTTCGTGCTGGTGTCCGCGTGCGTCGCACTGCTCAGTTCCTCGGCCCGGACCCGCATCCGCCATGGACTCTGACGCCGGATTCAACGAGACGATCCACACGCCACTGCGCCTGCGGATCTGCGGCCTGCTGCGATCGGTCGACGAACTGGACTTCGCCGTACTGCGCGACACGCTCGGCGTCAGCGACGCCACCCTGTCCAAACACCTGAAGGTCCTCAGTACCGCCGGGCTCGTGGCATCGAACAAGACCGCCTCGGCCCTGCGTGCCGACTCGCGACGGATCACCTGGTTGTCGCTCACCGGCACCGGCCGACGCTCCTTCGACGAACACGTCCGTGCCCTCCGCGCGATCACGGAAGGGTTCGCCAACCCCGGACCGGTCGGGGAGCCCGCACCCCGGTCGACAGCGTGACCACCGGCGGTCGGGCCGTGGGCACACCGCGAACCGGCCGTCCGTGTCGAACCCGCGGTTGTTGCCCCTGGCCTGCGGGCATGAGAAGGGCCGCGCCTCCGCTGGGTTTGTTCCCCCCAGACCAAACCCGGGCCAGCGCGGCCTCTCGAGATCCACGGTATGCGCTGCCGGAGTACCTGCCAGCCTCCATTCGGCCCGATCTCCGGGACCATTGGCCCTCCAGTGGGTGCCCCGGTTCGGACATCCGCTCGCCGCCACCTGGTCGGCATCCGGGTTGATCGTCGCGGCTACCGTCCGTACTGGATTGCCGGTGATCGTGGACCCTTGCCGGGTTGAGTCCCTGACCTCGACCCTGATGACGGCCGCGCACCGGCATCAGGTCACGAGAGGAAGATCCGCCATGCCCGCCAAGACGCTGCAGATTCCGACCATGGACGGCCAGGCCGACGCCTTTGCCGCATTCCCCGACGGTGGTGAGCCGCGCCCGGGGGTGCTGCTGTACATGGACGCCATCGGCGTGCGGCCCGTGCTGGCGGAGATGGCACGCGAACTGGCCGGACACGGGTACTACGTGCTCGTTCCCAACGTCTACTACCGGCACGGCCCGGCACCGGTGATCGATCTTCCCGAGCACATCGGAGAAGACGTCCGATCCGAGGTCTTCGCCCAGCTGATGCCCTTCATCAAGGCGCACACCACTGAACGAGCCCTGCGCGACGCCGACGCCTATCTCCGGTTCCTCAGCACCCGACCCGAGGTCAGCGCCGGACCGGTCGCCGTGCTCGGCTACTGCATGGGCGCCGTCCTGGCGATGCGGACCGCGGCGGCCCATCCCGACCAGGTGGCCGCCGCAGCAGGGTTCCACCCCGGCCCCCTGGTCACCGACGCACCCGACAGCCCGCACCGCCTCATCCCGAACCTCACCGCCCAGGTCCACCTCGGGCTCGCCGAAGGCGACATGTCGTCCGAGTCCGTCAGCGTGCTCAACCAGGCCCTGGACGCCGCAGGTGTCGACTACACCACCGAGATCTATCCGGGCACCATCCACGGCTTCACCATGTCCGACACCGCCGCCTTCAACCCCGCCGCGTTGCGGCGACACTGGGAGCGCCTGCTCCCGCTCCTCGACCGCACCCTGACCACCAGCTGAGGCACGCACCGGCGACCCCGGCCCGGACGGCGACTGGTTCGAACTCGCCGGCGTCTGACCCGGGGCCCGTACCGCGTCACGGGCCCGTACAGCCGAAAGAGCCGGCCCAGTGGGCCGGCTCTGAACTGCGAGGAAATCGTGTGTGTGAACGGGTGTCCGAGGGGGGACTTGAACCCCCACGCCCGATAAAGGGCACTAGCACCTCAAGCTAGCGCGTCTGCCATTCCGCCACTCGGACCTGCGATACACACCGTACCTGGCATCCGGGCATCGACCGGACGCTGGGAGGTGGCGTGCGAGCGCTAACGATACACCACGCACAGGAGCCGATCTTGACAGGTCCGGACCGGCGCAGGGCGGCCGGTCCGAACGCGCAGCGGCTGGTATGAAGGGCGCATGACAGATCCACTGCGGTCCGCCGGCGACGTCGTCGAAGAGCAGAGCGGGGCCGACGAAGCGGTGCCCGCGGCGACCGACGAGGTCGTGGAACTCTGTCGCGACCTGCTACGCATCGACACCACCAACACCGGCGACAACGCGACGAGCAAGGGTGAACGCGCCGCGGCCGAGTACGTGGCCGGCAAGCTCGCCGAGGTCGGACTCGACCCGTTCATCACCGAGAGTGAGCCCGGTCGGGCGTCGGTGATCGCCCGGTTCCCCGGCGCGGACCAGTCCCGTTCGCCGTTGCTGCTGCACGGGCACCTCGACGTGGTACCGGCGAACGCCGACGACTGGCAGGTGCACCCGTTCTCCGGCGAGCTGCGCGACGGCTACCTGTGGGGGCGCGGCGCGATCGACATGAAGGACTTCGACGCGATGCTGCTGGCCCTGGTGCGCCAGTGGCGACGCGAGGGCCGGGTCCCGCCGCGTGACCTGGTGCTGGCCTTCTTTGCCGACGAGGAGGCGGGCAGCACGTACGGCGCCCACCACGTGGTCAGCCAGCACGCGGAACTGTTCGAGGGGTGCACCGAGGCGGTCGGCGAGGTCGGCGGGTTCTCGGTCTCGGTGTCCGACGACCTCCGCCTGTACTGCATCGAGACCGCGGAGAAGGGCATCAACTGGATGCGGCTGCGGGCACGGGGCACCGCGGGCCACGGCTCGATGATCCACGAGGACAACGCGGTGACCGCGATGTGCCAGGCGATCGCGCGGATCGGTGCGCATCGCTTCCCGGTGGTGCTGACGCCGACCGTGCGCGCGTTCCTGGACCAGGTGTCCGAGGCGTTCGGGGTGGAACTGGACCCGGACAACCCCGAGGAGGTCATCGCGAAGCTCGGACCGATGGCGCGACTGGTGGGCGCCACGATCCGCAGCACCGCGAACCCGACGATGCTGTCCGCGGGCTACAAGACCAACGTCGTGCCCGGTGAGGCGCTGGGCTCGGTGGACGGTCGGGCACTGCCCGGGTACGAGGACGACTTCCTCGCCGAGATCCAGCGGCTGGCCGGCGAGGACATCGAGATCACCTACGAGCAGCACCAACAGGCGCTGGAGACCGAGTTCGCCGGCCCGCTGGTGGACGCGATGGCCGACTCGCTGCGGCACTTCGACTCCGGTGCCCGACCCGTTCCGTACATGCTGTCGGGCGGCACCGACGGCAAGGCGTTGGGCCGGCTGGGCATCCGCCACTTCGGGTTCGTGCCCCTGAAGCTACCCGCGGACCTCGACTTCACCGGCCTGTTCCACGGCGTGGACGAGCGGGTTCCCGTCGACGCCCTGCGCTTCGGTGTCCAGGTCCTCGACCGGTTCCTGTCCCGCTGTTGAGCCAGCGATCACCCCGACCGACCACGGCCCGTACTGGTGCCCCAGCTCTCTTCCGGAGGATGCAATGACCGACCGCGGCGACCTCGACACCGCCCTGGAACGGGTGGCCGAGGCGGCCCGCGCTCACCTGGCGGCCGTCCGTGCCGCGGGTGGCCGTACCGAGGACGACGGCGTGTGGCAGAGCTACGTGGAACTCAACAACGCGTCGTTCGCCTACGACGAGTTGCTTCTCGACGAGTTCGGCGAGGTCACGCCGTGGGACGTCGAACCGATCGACCCGACCGACGCCGACCAGCAGTGGCGCGCGCCGGACGAGGCGGACGGCGCCGACGAGCATCCGGTGACCGTGTCTGTGCGGCAGCGCCGCGACTACACGGTGCCGAGCGCCGCAGCGCTGCTGAGCGCGGCGGAGGCCGCGCGCCGCGCGGGCCCGCAGTCGGACGGGGCGCCGGACGAGACCGTCACCACCATCGGCGCGGCGGTCGCGGAGCTGATGCAGGCCGGTGACGGCGCGCTGGGCTCGCTGGACGTGCCGGAACTCGAACCGCTCGGCGGCGTCGTGACGGTCACGCAGACCACCCGGGCGCTCGGCGACGACGAACTCGACGACGAGGACGAGAGCGCACCGTACGTGATCAGTGCCGACGAGAGCGTCCTGTACCGCTTCGACGAGCACGTCGACGACGAGCCGGAGGGCGACCACCGGCACGACGGCCGCCCGGGCGACTAGGGGCTGTCGCAGGGGCCCGCGCGCCGTTCGGCGGCGGGCCCGCGACGTGCCCGGTCCCGCATCGGACCCACGGGCGCGCGAATACCGCGTGCATGTCCCCGGTCCGGCGGGCCGGGTGCGCGCCGGACCGGTACGGATGACCGGGCGGCGCGGGAACGGTGTCAGGGCCGCACTGGATCACGGCGGGTGCACCAGGGCATCCGCCGACGCGGAGGACGTCCCGTTCCGGGTGGCTCGGCAGGAGCTGCCCGGACGGCTGGTTCAGTACGACAGGCCGGGCAGCGGTGGCTCGGTGCCGCACCGCCGCCGGAGCATGACCTGCCGGGTGCCGTCTCGGAAGAGCCGCACGTTGGCCAGTTCCCAGCCGGAGTACTCGGCCTGGATGGACAGCCTGGCCTGTGCGGTCAACCGGTCGACATCCGGTGGGATCCGGAGCGGGACGTATTCGTAGTCGGGTGGCACATCTCGATCCTGCCCAATACCGAGGGTCGAAGGCCAGTCCGACGGGCAAAAAGGGGACAGGTATTTCGTCGTGATATGCGCGGCGAGTCCGACATACGGCCCTGTCGGCCCGTCACGGGCACGCCGTCCCCTTGGGGCTGCCCCGTGGCGCGGACCCGGGGGCCGCGCCGATCGGGCCCCGGGAACCGGGACGGCCGATCGCGCTCGGTCCGGGTCCGGTGGTCCCTGGCCGGTGGCGGTCGCCGTGGCGAGGGTCGCCGGCTCAGCCCGGCCCGACGCCGCCCAGCGCCGGGGACGAGACGTCGTCCAGGGCGTACTGGATCTCCGGTGGCAGGGTCAGGTCCTCGGCCTGTAGAGAGCCGAGCAGTTGGCCCACCGTCCGGGCGCCGATCACCGGTGCGACCACGCCCGGCTGGTCCCGGACCCAGGCGAGTGAGACGGACAGCGGCGACACGCCCAACCCGTCCGCGGCGGTGGCGACCGCCTCGACGATGCCCGCCGAGGTCTCGTCGAGGTAGCGCTCGACGAACCGTTCGAAGTGCGGTGAGGCGCCCCGCGAGTCGGCCGGCGTGCCCTGGCGGTACTTGCCGGTCAGCACGCCGCGCCCCAGCGGTGACCAGGGCAGGATGCCCAGGCCCAGGTCGCGGCACGCGGGCACCAGCTCGCGTTCCACGCCCCGCTCGACCAGGGAGTACTCCACCTGCGCGGAGACCAGCGGGATGCGCCCCGGCCAGGCCTGCTGCCAGGTTGCCGCCTTGGCGGTCTGCCAGGCCGAGTAGTTCGACACACCCACGTACCGCACCCGGCCGCTGGACACGGCGATGTCCAGCGTGGCCAGGGTCTCCTCCATCGGCGTCAGCTGGTCGTAGCCGTGCAGCTGCCACAGGTCGACGTAGTCGGTGCCGAGCCGGGTCAGGCTGGCGTCGAGGGCGCGCAGCAGATGACCGCGGGATGCGTCGCGACGTCGGGAGTGTTCCGGGCGCAGCCCCGCCTTGGTGGCTATGATCAGCTCCTCGCGAGGTACCAGCGCGTCGAGCAGGCTGCCGATGATCTGCTCGGCGTCGCCGTCCGCGTACACGTCGGCGGTGTCGATCAGGTTGCCACCGGCGTCGACGTACGTCTTGAGCTGCGCGGCGGCGTCGTCAGGGTCGGTGTCCCGGCCCCAGGTCATCGTGCCCAGGGCGATCCGGGACACCCGCAGGCCGGTTCGGCCGAGCGCGCGCTGCTCCATAGTCGCGGACGCTACCGGCGGTGTCGGGCCGGTTGGGAGCGACCCGCCGGGATGCGACCGTTACCCTGCACGAGCGGGCAGGGTAAGTTGCTGCCCTTTCGGGTATTTCCGGCATTTGCCACGCAATGGCAGGGGAAGGTGGGGGCATGCGGCTCGGACTCAACCTCGGCTACTGGGGAGCGGGCAACGATCCTCGGCACCATCTCGCGATGGCGCGCGAGGCGGCGAAGCTCGGCTACTCGGTGGTGTGGGCCGCCGAGGCGTACGGTTCCGACTCACCGTCCACCCTGGCCTGGCTCGCCGGCCAGACCGAGGGCATCGACCTGGGCAGCGCCGTGATGCAGATCCCGGCCCGCACGCCCGCCATGACGGCCATGACCGCCGCGACCATCGACGGGTTGTCCGGGGGCCGCTTCCGGCTCGGCCTCGGCGTCTCCGGGCCGCAGGTGTCGGAGGGCTGGCACGGGGTGCCGTTCGGCAAGCCGCTGCGGCGTACTCGCGAGTACATCGACATCATCCGGCTCGCGCTCGGCCGGGAGAAGGTCGCCTACGAGGGCGAGTACTACACGCTGCCGCTGCCCGACGGGCCGGGCAAGGCGCTGCGGCTCACGGTGCACCCGGTGCGCGACCGGGTACCGATCTACCTGGCCGCGGTGGGCCCCCGCAACCTGGAACTCGCCGGCGAGATCGCCGACGGTTGGCTCGCGGTGTTCTTCAACCCCGAGTACGCCGCGGAACAGCTGGCGAACATCGCCACCGGCCGCGAGCGCGCCGGCCTCGACCTGGCCGGCTTCGACGTGGTGCCCACCGTCCCCGTCGTACTCGGCGACGACCCGGAGGCCTGCGCGGAACCGGTCCGCGGCTACGCGGCGCTGTACATCGGCGGCATGGGTTCCCGGAAGCAGAACTTCTACAACCAGCTGGCCGTCCGGATGGGGTACGCGGACGCCGCCGCCGAGGTCCAGGACCTGTTCCTGGCCCGCCGGCCCCGGGACGCGATGGCCGCGGTCCCGGCCGAGTTCATCGACCGCACCTCGCTGCTGGGCGGTGCGGACCGGATCGCCGACCGGCTCGCCGCGTACGCGGAGGCCGGCGTGACGACCCTGGCCGTCGCGCCCTATCCGCCCTCCGGGATCGGCGAACCGGCAGCCATCCTCGACCATGCACTCGGTACGCTGCGGACGGTGGCCGAGGCGCTGGACCGGTCGGGGGTCGGTGACTGATGCACGTCTGGCAGGCGGTCGTCCTGGGCATCATCGAGGGACTCACCGAGTTCCTGCCGGTTTCCTCGACCGGTCACCTCACCATCGTCGAGAAGCTGCTCGGCATGCGGATCGACGACCGGTCGGTCACCGGTTTCACGGCGGTGATCCAGGTGGGTGCCATCATCGCGGCGATCGTGTACTTCCGTGCCGACATCGTCCGGATCGTGGTCGGATGGGTGCGGGGCGTCTTCCGCCAGGAACACCGGCGCGACTTCGACTACCGGTTCGGCTGGTACGTCATCCTCGGGTCGCTCCCGATCGGGGTGATCGGCCTGGTCGGCAAGGACGTCATCGAGACGACGCTGCGCAGCCTGTGGTTCGTGGTTGCGGGCCTGATCCTGTGGAGTTTCGTGATCTTCTTCGCCGAGCGCGCCGCCACCCAGACGCGCGGCGAGATCGACGTGGGCTGGCGCGACATGCTGGTCATCGGCCTGGCCCAGTGCATCGCGCTGATCCCCGGGGTGTCCCGGTCCGGCGCGACGATCTCCGTCGGCCTGCTGCGTGACCTGGACCGGGTGACCGCCACCCGGCTGTCGTTCTTCCTGGGCATCCCGGCGCTGAGCGCGGCCGGTGTGTTCGAACTCAAGGACGCCCTGTCCGGCGGGGTCGGTCTGCTACCCACGGCCGTGGGCACCGTGGTCAGTTTCGTGGTCGCCTACGCCGCGGTGGCCTGGTTCCTCAAGTTCGTCGGGCGGCACAGCATGACCACGTTCATCTGGTACCGCATCCCGCTCGGGGTGCTGATCGCGGTGCTGTTGCTCACCGGCACGGTGCGCGCCACCTGAGCATGCCGGGCGGGCGTGGATAGGGTTTAGCCATGGCCACCCTGGTACTGCTGCGACACGGTCGGACCACCGCGAACGTCGAGGGCGTCCTGGCGGGCTGGACGCCGGGCATCGGGCTGGACGACACGGGCCGGGCGCAGGCCGAACGGGTGGGGGAGCGGCTACGGCCGCTGCCCTGGCGTGCCGTCGTGGTCAGCCCGTTGCAACGCTGCCAGGAGACCGTCCAACTGGCGCTGTCGCCGGCGGGCGACGGCCTCGCCCCGGTCACCGAGGAACGGCTCGGCGAGTGCCGGTACGGCGACTGGGAGGGCCAGCCGCTGAAGAAGCTCGTCAAGGAGCCGATGTGGAAGGTCGTCCAGTCGCATCCCTCGGCGGCGGTGTTCCCCAACGGTGAACCGCTCGCGGCCACCGCGGCGCGCGCGGTCTCCGCGGTCCGGGAGTGGGACAGCCGGATCACCGAGGAACACGGCCCGGACGCGTTGTGGCTGGCCTGCAGCCACGGCGACGTGATCAAGTCGGTGGTGGCGGACGCGTTGGGCATGCACCTCGACCAGTTCCAGCGCATCGTGGTCGATCCGTGTTCGGTGACGGTGATCCGGTACACGGCGCTGCGGCCGTTCGTCATGCGGCTCAACGACGCGGGCAGCGACCTGTCCGGCCTGGTGCCGTCGAAGCGTCGGCGGCGGCGCAAGGCGACGGCCGCCGACTCCGACGCCGTGGTCGGCGGGAGTACCGGCACCCACGCGGACGGCTGACCGCGACGGCGGGGACAGCCGCCGGTGGGTCGGTGACGCCGTGTCCAGTCGTGGGTCGCCCTGGGTGGTGCTCGGCGGGCGGAACGGTGGTAAGCCGGCAGTGCGGACACGCCCGGCGCCGGCCGGATAGGGTCGAACCATGTCACGCCAGGTCTATGACTTCGAGCCGCCGGAGCGTTTCGTGGCCGGCACTGTCGGCGAGCCGGGCGACCGCACCTTCTTCCTGCAGGCCCGTGGGGGCGGCCGGGTGATCAGCGTCGCCCTGGAGAAGGTGCAGGTCACTCTGCTGGCCGACAAGCTGGAGGAACTGCTCGCCGAGGCCGCTCGCCGGTTCGGCGCCGACATCCCCGCCGGCCCGGAACCGTTGCCCACCGACAACGAGCCACTGGAGACTCCGCTCGACGAGGAGTTCCGGGTGGGCACGTTGGGCCTGGCCTGGGACTCGGAGGACAACACGGTGCTCATCGAGGCGGTGGCCGCCGGTGAGGCCAGCGCCGAGGTACCCGCCGTCGACGAGACCGACGAGGAGACCGACGCCGCGGCGGAGCTGGAGGATCCGGACCTCGACCTGCTCCGGGTCCGGCTCGGCCCCCGGGAGACCCGCGCGTTCATCGAGCGGGCCCGTCGGGTGGTGTCGGCCGGCCGGCCGCCCTGTCCGCTGTGCGGGCTCCCGCTCGACCCGGAGGGACATCTGTGTCCCCGTCACAACGGCTACCACCGGATGGTGCCGGACTCGTGACGACACGTACCTGCCGGCGCGACGGCCAGCCGGCACCCGCGGCGGATGCCTCCCTGCCCCGGGTGCCGCGGGTCGGTGACCGGGCGTTGCGTCGGAGCGCGGGGTGACCGACTCCGCGATCCGGTTGATCGGTGCCGCCGAGCTGACCCTGGCCGAGGCCCTCGATCTGTTGCGCCGCGGCACCCTGGACCTGGAGGGTCGGCTCGCCGAGGCGTCCAACATCACGATGCGCGCCTTCATCACCGCGGACGGCCGGAAGGCCCGCTGCGTGTACAAGCCCGTCCAGGGGGAACGGCCGCTGTGGGACTTCCCGGACGGCACCCTGGCAGGCCGTGAGGTGGCCGCCTACCTGGTCTCCGCCGCCACCGGATGGGACATCGTCCCGCCGACGGTGCTGCGCGGCGGCCCGGCCGGCACCGGCGCGTGCCAGCTGTGGATCGACGGCGACGACTCCGACGAACTGCTCGGCTTCGTGCCGGTCGACGACCTGCCCGCCGACTGGCATTCGATCGCCTCCGCGCGCGGGCCGGACGGCGAACGGTTCGTCCTTGCGCACGCGCCGGACGACCGGCTGGCCCGGATGGCGGTCTTCGACGTGGTGATCAACAACGCCGACCGCAAGGGCGCCCACGTGGTCTGCGGGACCGACGGGCGGGTGCACGGGGTCGACCACGGCGTCTCGTTCCACGCCGAGGACAAGCTGCGGACCGTCTTGTGGGGGTGGGCCGGGCACGACCTGCCCGCCGACATCACCGACACCCTGCGCTCACTGCGTGACGGGCTGTCCGGCGACCTGGCCGAACAGCTCCACGAACACCTGACGATCCGGGAGGTGGCCGCGACCGCCGAACGGGTCGACCGGCTGCTGTCCGCGGGCCGCTACCCGATGCCGGGCGACGACTGGCCGGCGCTGCCCTGGCCGCCGATCTAGACCGGCCGCGCGGCGGCGGTGCCGTCAGTCGAGCGCCAGCCAGCCGGTGCGGACCTGCCAGTGCCGGCCGGAGCGCAGATGCCGCACCACGGCGCGGTGCAGGGTGGTCTCCTGCGGCAGCTCGTCCAGCGGCGGGTCGAGCCGCCGGAAGACGAACTCGACGATGTCCCGGTCGCCGTCGCGGCCGTCGGGCAGCAGCTGGAACCGGCGCTGGAACCGCACGATGTTCGAGCGCTCCGGCAGGTACTCGGCGAGCTGCTCGTCCAGCAGCCACGACGTGCAGGTGGCCACCTCGCAGTCGATGCCGAAGTGCCGGTGGAAGAAGCCCCGCGCCCGGGCGAGCGAGCGGTCACACGCCTCCGGGGTCATCGGCCCGGTCTCCGGGATGTGTACGCCCAGGCACCGCGTGCCGGGCGTGAGTCGGGCCGCCCCGTCCCGGACCCGGCTCAGGTTGAACTGCAACCGCCCCAGCCCGTACAGCAGGCCCCGCAGGTGCAGCGTGAACCAGTCCTGCTTGTCCAGCCCACCCAGCCCGTGGGTACGCCGGTGCAGCACCACCTTCGAACCGATGTCCGCCAGGGTCTCCCAGGTCACCTCCTCGGGCACGTCGTGCGATTCGTGGTGGTCCAGCAGCGCGGGCAGGGCCGCGAGGAACACCCACAGGTAGAAGAAGCGGCCGTGGGCGCCGAGCCGGGCCGGCAGGTCCGGCCAACGGGACATCGGCTCCTCGCCGCCCAACCGGTCGTGCAGGACCTGTCGGCACCGCTGCAGCAGCCACCACAGTTCCGGGTGCCGATCGGGATCGGGGGCCGCGTCGAGCGCCTCGGCGACGTCCTGCGGTGGCACGCCCATCCGTTCCAGCAGCCGTGCCGCGTCGGCCCGCGACGGCAGCGGTACGACCGCGGGGACCTCGGTCGCGGCGAGTTCGGTCAGCCAGCCGTCCGCGGCGCCACCAAGATCGAGCCAGTGCCGTACCGGCCCGTGGGCGGCGTCGTCGGCGGCGGCTGGATCAGCGGCGGACATCGGTGACTCCCTGGGCCGACGGCGGTTGTGACTTCCGGCACCCGACGGGCTCCGTCCGGGACCGTGTTCCGCCCGATTGTGGCGTACCGGGCCCGGCCATGGTCGCCGCTGTGCCCGTCCTCACCGGCCCCGGTACCCGGGCACCACGTCATGATCACGGTGCGCCATCGGTACGTGTGCCGCCTCGCGGCCACCGCCGGGTGTCTGTCGCGCCCGTCACCCTGGCCGGTTCGGACGTACTGTCGGAAGTCGTCGTTACGCTGGCCGTATGGATACCTGGTCGGTGCCCGAGCTACCTCGTCTTCCCGGCACCCCTGCGCCCCTCGCCCTCTTCGACACCGCCAGCGGCGGCATCCGGCCGGCGCTGCCCGCGGGCGAGGCGCGGCTGTATGTCTGTGGCATCACGCCTTACGACGCCACCCACCTGGGGCACGCGGCGACCGTGATCGCTTTCGACCTGATCAACCGCATGTGGCGGGATGCGGGCAAGGTGGTGCGGTACGCGCAGAACGTGACCGATGTCGACGACCCGCTGCTCGAACGTGCCGAGCGCGACGGCGTCAACTGGGTCGAGCTGGCAGAGCGGGAGACGGACCTGTTCCGCACCGACATGGCGGCGCTGCGGGTCCTGCCGCCCGACCACTACGTGGGCGCGGTCGAGACCATCCCGGAGATCGTGGCCCTGATCGAGCGGCTGCTCGGCACCGACGCCGCGTACCGGGTCGCCGACGAGACCGGCGACGTCTACTTCGACATCGGCGCCGCCAAACGGTTCGGCTACGAGTCCAACTACGACCGCGACACGATGGTGGCGCTGTCCGCGGAGCGCGGCGGCGACCCGCAGCGGCCCGGCAAGCGGGACCCGCTGGACCCGCTGCTGTGGCGCATGGCCCGCCCCGGTGAGCCCAGCTGGCCGTCGGTGCTCGGTGCGGGACGCCCCGGCTGGCACATCGAGTGCGCGGCGATCGCGCTGGGGCGCCTCGGCCCCCGCATCGACGTGCAGGGCGGCGGGAACGACCTGGTCTTCCCGCACCACGAGATGTCCGCGGCGCATGCCGAGACGCTCACCGGCGAGTGGCCGTTCTCGGAGCACTACGTGCACGCCGGCATGATCGGCTGGCGCGGTGAGAAGATGTCGAAGTCCAAGGGCAACCTGGTACTGGTCTCGTCGCTGCGGCAGCGCGGCGAGGATCCGTCCGCCGTGCGGTTGAGCCTGCTCGCCGGGCACTACCGGGCCGACCGGGAGTGGACGGAGGGCGACCTGGACAGCGCCCGGGACCGGCTGGCCCGCTGGCGTGACGCCGCCGGTCGCCGTACCGGTCCGGACGGCGCGGCGCTGCTCGGCAGGCTCCGGGAGGCCCTGGCCGACGACCTCGACACGCCCGCGGCGCTCGCCGCGGTCGACGCCTGGTGTTCCGCCGACGGCGACGACCCGGACGCCCCGGATCTCGTGTCCCGCACCGT
>JBAUUM010000338.1:0-8591 GCA_049582705.1 Actinocatenispora sp. | reverse complement strand
TCGGACGGCCGTCGTCGCGCGGGCGCCTCCGGGCTGGGCAGCTCCGTCGCGGAGCACGGGCAGGCCGTCGGCGGCCACGCCTGACGCCGCCCGGACAGGTACCGGCCGGCGTCAGCGCGCCACGCCGGGGCCGTACAGCCGCTGCATCTGTTCCGTCGTGGTCGACATCGCCGCCGCGGCGGCGGAGGCGTCGACCATCTCGCCCACCAGCGCGCCGAGCTGCGGATCGAAGGCTTTCCAGCCGGTGACCTGCTCGACCAGCCGGGCACACCGGAACGCGGTCGCGGTGATCTCCTGTGCCTGCTCACCGGCGTACCAGTAGGGCACCTCGATCATCGCGCTCTCGCTGTGCAGCGCGATGTACAGGCCGGTGTCGTCGTCCCGCACCGTCACCGACACCTTGCCGGGCGACACGTGCAGCGTCGGAAACTCGGTGACCAGCCGCGCGCAGACGGCCTGCCACCGCTGCCGCGTTCTCAGCGTGATCTCGATGGTCCCGTCGGAGTCGTTCTGGTAGTCCTGGAAGGCCTCGTACCAGTCCTGGCCGGGCCCGACCGGAAAGAGCATGATGTCGTAGCTCACTGTGATCCCCGTGTGTACTGCGTCGTCGTGCACGGACGGCCCCGGCGTCGCGTCCGACGCGGCCGGGTCCGAGGTACCAGACGAGAATCTCGCATTCGGGCAAGTCGCCCGCGATGCACGGGATCCGTTCCCGCGGTGCGGGCGGGTTCAGGACAGCGGGCGGTGCTTGCGGAGCCACTCGACGGCGAAGTCGACCACGTCGCGCTGCCGGGCGAGGGTGCAGGTCGCGGAGCCGACGGTACCGACGGCGGGCCGGACCACGGCGTCGAGGTCCGCGCCCAGCCGGTCGAAGTCGTCGGAGTCGTAGTCGACGTCGATCCAGGTGACCCACTGCCGGCCCCCGTCGGGCGCGGCGACGGCGGCACCGTACGAGATCCGCGGCGACTCCGGGATGCGCGCCTCGGCCAGGTGCAGGGACGTGTTGTTGTCGTGGCCCACGCCGAGCAGGAGGACGTCGCCGTCCGCGGCGTGGATCCGACCCAGCGGCGACTCGTCGCCGAGTCCCTCGTGCAGCAGATGTCCCCGGGTGATCTCCTCGGCCGCCGGGCCGATCGCGGCGAAGGAGGTGGCCGGGTGGCCGCTGCGCACCGCTCCCGGCCAGGTGCGGGCCAGCTCCGGGATCACGCCGAGGCCCCTGCTCGGTGTCACGGCCGGGTCGAAGGCGGGCATGGTGTTCCGGATCACCGGCCACCACGCGGCCGGTACGGGCGGCCGCTGCCACATCGCCGGGTCGGAGTTGTCGCCGGTGTGCGTGGGCACGACCAGGGTGCCGTCCGGTCCGAGCGCGTCCAGCAGCGCCTGGACGACGGCGACCGGACCGCCGCACACCCACCCGAGCGACGACAGGGACGAGTGCACGAGCAGTACGCTGCCGGCGCGTACGCCGAGGGCACGCAGGTCGGCCGCCAGGCTCGCCCGGGTGCGGGGTTCGGGGGTGTCCTCGACGGGTTCGGGCATGCGCCGAGCATGTCACCCCCGGGTGCGTTCCCCCACCGCATTACCGGCGGCCGGACGAGGGCGCCGGGTCAGTCGGTCCCGCGCAGGTACGCGGCCGGTCCGGTGGTCACGCCGCCGTCGACGGGCAGCGTGACCCCGGTGATCCAGGCGGCGTCATCCGAGGCGAGGAACGCGATCGCGGCGGCGACGTCCTCGGGCTCGCCGACCCGGCCCAGCGGGTACAACGGCGCGAGCCGGTCCGCGCCGCCCGGCTGGTCGTCCCACACGCGGGTGCGGACGGTGCCCGGCGCGACCAGGTTGACCCGGACCCCGCGTGGCCCGAGGGACACGGCCAGGTTGCGGGTCAGGATGTCCAGTCCGGCCTTGGCGCTGGAGTAGGGCGTGCTGCCGAACGCGGCCATGCCGTTGACGGAGCCGACGGTCACCACGGATCCGCCGTGTTCACCGGCGGCCAGGTGCGGCAGCGCGGCCCGGACGCAGCGGACCACGCCGAGCAGGTTCAGGTCGAGCAGGCCGCGCCACGTGTCGTCGTCGATGTCGTCGAACTCGGGCGTCGCCCGGTCGCCGCCGACCGTGTTGACCAGGCAGTCGAGCTGGCCGAAGTGCTCGACACAGCGCGCCACGCAGGTCTCGACGGAGGCGGTGTCGGTCACGTCCAGCGTTGCCGACACCACATTCCGTCCACTGCCGTCCGTCGCGGCGGCGACGGCGGCCGCCGCCTCGTGGTCGAGATCCGCCGCCAGCACCCGGGCGCCCTCGGCGCGCAACCGTGCCACGGTGGCCCGCCCGATCCCGTGACCGCCGCCCGTCACCAGTACGACCCGCCCCGACATGCGCCGCAGCGGCGTCTCGTCCCCCGTCATGTGGGCCATTCAACACCCACCGTGCTCACGTACCCGGTTGCCGAGCAGCCGAGATGGGTATGACCAGAGCATGGCTATGCCTCGGACGACACGCATGGACGTGACCCGGGCGAACCTCGTTGCCAACGTCGTCCTGGCGAGCGTGTTCGCCGTATTCGTCGCCCTGATGCTGGTCAGCGGCGTGGGGGTCGCGGTGACCCTGATGGCGGCGTCGCTGCTGGTGATCTTCGCCGGCCTCGCCGCGGTGTGGATCCGGCACTGGGTCCGGCTCAGCCGGGACCACCACGCGGGCGCGAGCACCGGACCGTCCGCGCGCTGATCCACCGCCCCGCCCCGGTCCGTCACACTCCCGGTCGGGACGCCGCGGGCTGTTTCACCGAAGGCCGCGCCGCCGCGGGCCGGCCAGCGGCTGGCTGTCACGCGGCTGGCCGGCACAGGACCTCACCGTGTAGTACGGCGAACCACCCGTCCGGATCGGCGGCCCAGTCCCGCCACGCCGCCGCGATCCCGGCGAGTTCCGCGGCGTCGGCGTACCCGCCGTCGACGGCCTGCCGGGCGATCGCCGACGAGACGATCCGGGCCGCCCACCCCTCACCCCACGCGGTACGTTCCTCCGTCGTGGCGTAGCACCAGACCGACGCCGACGGGGTCACGTCGACCGCGCCGGCGGCACGCGCCCACGCCACCAACCGACGGCCGGCGTCGGGTTCGGCGCCGTTGCCCCGGGCCACCGCCCGGTACACCTCCAGCCAGCGGTCCAGCCGTGGATCGGCCGGGTACCAGGTCATCGCCTGGTAGTCGGCGTCGCGGACCGCGACCACGCCGTCGGGCCGGCACACCCGCAGCATCTCCCGCAGCGCGGCGACCGGGTCGCCCAGATGCTGGAGAACCTGGTGGGCGTGTACCACGTCGAACGTGTCGTCGGCGGCGTCGAGCGCGTACACGTCGCCGGTCGCGAACCGTACCGTGCGCACGTCCAGCTCATCGGCCAGGGCGCGGGCCCGTTCCAGCGGTTCGGGCACCGGCTCGATGCCGAGTACGGTGCCCGGGGCGACGCGGCGGGCCAGGTCCACCGTGATCGTGCCCGGCCCGCAGCCGACGTCGAGAACGGTCACCCCGGGGCGCAGGTGCCCCGCGAGGTAGGCCGCCGAGTTCTCGACGGTGCGCCGCATGTGCGAGCGCAGCACGCTCTCCGCGTGCCCGTGCGTGTACGTCTCGGATCCCGCGCGCATGTCCCGTCCCTCCCCGTACCGTCCGGCGCGTGCCGGCGCCCTTCCGTCGCGCGTCGGCGCGCCGACTGTCTGTCCTCTGTGGACGTCAGGACGTCCTCGTCCGGCGCCCGTGGCGCGGCCGGGCACGCACTCACACCACCCCCTGGGTACGCAGTTCGTCGAGCCTGGCGTCGGACAGCCCGAGCAGCCCGCCGAGCACCTCCGCGGTGTGCGCGCCCAGTTCGGGGCCGACCCACCGGACCGCGCCGGGCGCGGAGGGCAACGTCGGTACGACACCCGGGAAGCGGACCGGGACCGGGTCACCGTCGACCGGCACCTGGTGGGTCTCGACCATGCCGCGCGCGCGGTAGTGCGGGTCGTCCACGATGCCGGCCGCGTCGTACACGGGACCGACCGGCACGCCGGCCCCGCCGAGCAGGTCGACGACCTCGGCCAGGGTGTGCCGGCTGGTGAAGTCCGTGATCACCTCGTCGAGTTCGGCGGCCCGCCGGGCCCGGCCCGGACCGTCGGCAAGCTCCGGGTCGGTGGCCAGGTCGTCCCGGCCGATCGCCGCCATCAGCCGGGCGAACACCGCGTTCGCGTTGCCGCCGACCACCACGAACTGCTCGTCCCGGCACGGGTAGACGCCGCTGGGTACCACGCCCGGCAGGCTGCCACCGGTACGTTCCCGGACCGTGCCGTACGCGTCGTAGTCCGGGACCAGCGACTCCAGCAGCGAGAACACCGCCTCGTAGAGGGCGACGTCGACCACCTGCGGCCCGTTCGCCGCCCCGCCGCGGGCCCGACGCAGCAGCAACATCAGCGCGCCGATCACGCCGTACAGGCCGGCGACGGTGTCACCGAGGCTGGCCGCGGACCGGGCCGGCGGCCGGTCCGGATAGCCGGTGATCGCCCGCAGCCCGCCGTACGCCTCGGCCACGCCGCCGAACCCGGCCCGCTCCCGGTACGGGCCGGTCTGCCCGTACCCGGAGATGCGGACCAGTACCAGGTCCGGGTTCGCGTCGGTGAGCCGGTCGGGGCCGAGGCCCCACCGTTCCAGGGTGCCGGGTCGGAAGTTCTCCACCACCACGTCGCAGCGCCGGGCCAGGTCCAGGGCGATCTCCCGGCCGGCGTCGGTACGCAGGTCGAGGCAGACGGACCGCTTGTTGCGGGCGATCGTGCGGAACAGCATCGACGTGTCGCCCCGCAGCGCGCGCCAGCCCCGCAGCTCGTCGCCGCCGCCGGGCCGCTCCACCTTGATCACCTCGGCGCCGAAGTCGGCGAACACCCGGCCCGCGTACGGCGCGGCGATGAAGTTGCCCAGTTCCAGTACCCGGATGCCGTCCAGCGGGCCGGGTGCCGCGCCACTCACCGCGCGTCTCCGGCGACGGGATCGGCGGGCGCTCCGGCGGGCGCCAGCCCGCTCGGCGCGGTGTTCACGGTCTCCAGCGCCCGCCCGGTGGTACGGGGGCCGAACACCCCGACGTCCAGCGCCACCACGATCAGCGCGGCGGCCACCACGGCGAACAGCGTGACCGGGCCGCTCCAGTGCAGCAGCGGCAGCAGCACGAACGGCATGAGGCCGCTGGACAGCCGCGACAGCGAGTACGTGCCGCTGGTCGCGGTGCCGCGCAGCTGCGTCGGGAAGATCTCCGCCTGGTAGACGTGGTAGGCGTTGGAGAACAGGTTGCTCACCGCGGTGTACAGGAAGCCGCAGGTCACGATGACCCACTCGGTGGTGGCGAAGCCGAAGGCGAGCCCGAACACCGCCATGCCCAGCACGGAACCGACCACCAGCAGCTTGCGTTCGACCCGTTCCACGATCGGCAGCGAGAGCAGCGAACCGACCGGGTACCCGATGAAGGTCACCGCGCTGAACAGCAGCGACTCCACCACCGAGTAGCCCTTCTCGACCAGTACCAGCGGCACCAGCGTGCCGAAGCCGTAGTAGCCCCAGGTCTGCAGCAGGTGGAACACGGTCATCATCAGGGTCCGGCGCCGGTACGGCGGGACGAACAGGTTGCGGATCCGGCCCGTCTCCGGCGGGGTGACCGGCTCGGCGGCCGGCTCGGGCAGGTCGCTGCCGGCGGCGCGGGCCTCGTTCTCGAACCGGCCGACCACGGTCTCGGCCTCGTCGGTGCGCCCGACGGACTCCAGCCAGCGCGGTGATTCCGGCAGCGACGTCCGCAGCGCGAACACGATCACCGCGCCGAGTGCGCCGATGACGAACATCCAGCGCCATCCCGAGATCCCCAGCGGCGCGGTCGGCACCAGCCAGTGACCGAGGAACCCGGCTACGGGTACGCCGAGGAACGACAGCGTGTACGCCCATGCGGTGTACCGGCCGCGCTTGCGGGGCGGCAGCAGGTCGCCGAGGTACGTGTCGGAGATCGGCGGCTCGGCGCCGATGCCGAGGCCGGCCAGGAAGCGCGCGACGACCAGCATCGCCGGGCCGGCGCTGAACGCGGCCAGCAGCGAGAAGACGGAGTACACGCCGAGGGAGAGCAGGAAGGCGCGGCGCCGGCCGAGCCGGTCGGCGAGCCTGCCGAGGGTCAGGGCGCCGACGAACATGCCGAGGAAGGCCGAGGCCAGCAGCAGGGTCAGCTGCGCCTTGCCCAGGTGGAAGTCCTCGCCGAGCACGCTGCCCAGCACTCCGGCCAGGAAGATCTCGTAGATGTCGAAGAACAGGCCGAGGCCGATCGCCAGGGTGGCCATCCGGTGCAGCCTGGTGATCGGCAGCCGGTTCATCCGGGCCGCGATCGTCGTCGTCGGCGGTGTGGTCGCTGCGGTAGCCATCTGCCGGCCCCCTTCGCGGGACACCGAAACCCTTCCCAGATAACGGGAAGGATCTCCTGTGATATGGGAACCGCCTCAGGCTATCGCTCCCCCGCACCCGTCACAAGGGGACAAGACGCGCGGCCGGACGCCGGCTCAGGACGCGTCGGCCGAGTCCAGCCGGTCCCGCTGGGCGGCGCTGAGCGTCAGGGCCGAGGCGGCCAGCGCCTCGTCGAGCTGCGCCACGCTGCTTACCCCCACGATGGGCGTGATCCGCGGATCACCACCGGCCAGCCAGGCCAGTACGACCTGGTTGCGGGTCGCGCCCAGCTCGCCGGCCACCGCGTCCAGCGCGGCCAGGCGCCGCTCGTTACCCGGGTGCCCGTACACCTCCGGCATCCGGTCGGATCGCGTGTACCCGCCGGCCAGCAGCGGCGTGTACGCCCACAGCTCCACGTCCGGATTGACCCGCACGTAGTCCAGGGTCTCGTCCGTCGCCGCACCGAACGGGTGGGCGTCACCCGGGATCGGCGCACCCGGCCGCGGCCGCAGGTACGTGTACCGCAGCTGGAGCGCCGAGTACCCAGCCAGCCCCGACCCGGACGCCAGGGCTCGGGCCCGCTCCACCCGCCAGGTCGGATGGTTCGACACGCCCAACCGGCCCACCGCACCGTCCGCGACGAGCTTGCCGAACGCCGTCACCGTCTCGGCCAGGTCCGTGGCCCGGTCCTCCATGTGCGCCCAGTACAGGTCGATCCGGTCCGTGCCGAGTCGCTCCAGGCTGCCCCGCAGCGCGGATTCGATGACCGCCGCGGAGAGCCCCTGCCGGTTCGCCGGCCAGTCCCCGGTACCGACGGGTTCGGCGCCGACCTTGGTACTCAGGAACACCGAGTCCCGTACGCCCGGGTTGCCGGCCAGCCACCGCCCGAGCAGGTTCTCGCTCTGCCCGCCGTGGCCGCTGGAATGGGCCCAGAACTCGTAGCAGTCGGCGGTGTCGATCATCGAACCGCCCGCCGCCACGAACCGGTCCAGGATGGCGGACGCGGTCGCCTCCGCCACCTCGTTGCCGAACTTCATCGCACCCAGCGCGAAGTTGACCCTTGCCATCTCACACTCCCGTCCCGTTGCGTGCGGCGCGTGCCGCACAGGACGGGAGGTTTCCATCTGGACCGCACTCCAGGTCAAGCGCGAAGACGGCCCGCCGCACGGGAAGCGCCTCGTACCGTCGACCGCCGCGGCCGCGGGACCGGCTCGACAGCGTCGCGAAGCCCGGGACCAGCGGACGGAACGCCTAGCCGTCGCCGGACCGCGACAGGGAACGGCGGCCGGGTTCGTGCCGGCGCAGCGCGAGTCGGGCGGCGGCCACGAGCAGCACGGCCTGGCCGACCAGGACACCGACCGCCGTCAGCCACGCCCCCGCGGTGTGCCTCCACAGTGGATCGTCCGGTGGCGGGACGGCGAGGGCCGGTAGGTTCACCGTGCCGGCCAGCGCAGCGTACGCCCAGCGGGCCGGGGCGAACCACGACAGTTGCGCGACCACCACCCGACCGGCCACGGCGAACAGCCCGCCGCACAGCACGAGCTGCGCCATCACCAGGCACACCAGTACCGGCATCGTCTGCTCGACGGTGGACACGAACGCGCTCACCAGCAGGCCCATGGCCGTGGACGCCAGCGCCGCCATGGCGACCACCGCGATCAGCTCCACGGTGGGCGCGCCGAGCACCAACGCCTCCCGCGGTCCCGGCCGACCGCACAGGCCGACCAGTACGAACAGCGTGACCTGGGCGGTGTCCACGGCGGCGAACACCACCAGCTTCGCGCCCAGGTACGCACCCGGTGACAGGCCGACGGCCCGCTCCCGACGGTAGATCGCGCGTTCACCGACGAGTTCCCGGATGCCGCCGGCGAGGCCCATGAACACCGCGCCGACGATCAGGATCGTCATCAGCTCGCCCGCCTCGTCGGGATAGTCCGGCGACCCGGACGGCACGGCGAGGCCACCGTGCCCGGGTACCACGTGCAGCAGCGCGGCGAGACCGAGCGGCAGGCCGATCAGCAGGGACAGGTAGAGCCGGTCGGCCGCGATCACGGCCACGGTACGGCGGGCGACGATGCGCAGCTGACGCCAGAAGCACTGCCGCGGCTGCGGACGCCCGGCACCCGTCGGCACCACCGGAGCCGGCCGGGCCGGCTCCGGTGG
>JBAUUM010000337.1:0-6264 GCA_049582705.1 Actinocatenispora sp. | reverse complement strand
CTGGTGGTCGCCACGGCGACCACCAGACGACAAACTCTCGCGTTTCCGGAGCGGGCACGACCCGGACCGGTAGACCGGTCAGTCGGCGCCTTCACCGGGATGACGCGGCGCTGTCGCACGACCGTTTCGTTCAAGAGTCACGCCGGCCCGGGTGCCTAGGCTTCCTGCCATGACAGTGGACACGGCGGCGGCCCGTACCTTTCTCCGAACCCATGCCCGGATCGTCGAGATCAGGCTCGCGGAATTCGTCCTCGACGGCGTGGAACACGCGGCGTACGCCGCCATCGCGGGCATCGAGGCGTACCGCAATCCCGATGGCGGCTTCGGCAACGGGTTGGAGGCGGACGCCCTCGCGCCGGCCAGTCAGCCCCTGGCGGCCGACTCCGCCTTCGACATCCTGACCGACGTCGCCGGGGCGACCGGGAACACCGCGATCCGCGCGCGGGCGGCTCAGGCCGCGGCGGCGACGCTCGACCACCTGGACTCGGTGGCCGGTTCGGACGGCGGCCTGCCCATCGTCCTTCCGTCGGTCGCCGGATTCCCCCGCGCCGAGCACTGGGGAGACGGCGTCTTCCCGCCGGGCCTGAATCCCACGGCGAAGCTGGTGGCCAACGCCCGCGCCCTCGGTCTCGACCATCCGTGGATGAAGCGGGCCGCGCAGTTCTGCCGGTCCGCGATCGAGGGCCTCGAACCCGGCACGGACGCCCACACCGCCCTGTGCGTCGTGCCGTTCCTCGAGACGGAGCTGGATCGCGACGAGTCCCGGGCGGCGTACGAGGAAATGCTCGCGCGGGCCGACCAGCTGGAGCTGTTCAAGCCGATGCCGGGGCCCGGATACGGCCTCACCCCACTGGACTTCGCACCCGACCCGTCGAGCCCGCGCCGCAGGTTCTTCGCCACCGAGGCGATCGAGGCCCACCTCGACCAGCTGGCCTCCGCCCAGCAGGACGACGGCGGCTGGCCACTCAGCTGGACGCCGCCAGGCCCCGGACCGGTACTCGCGTGGCGCGGTGTCGTCACCCTCTCCGCACTCCGCGTGCTGCGCGCGAACCACCGGATCTGACGCCGTCGCGGCACGACCCGGCGCATGCCTGCCGGCGACGTTACGTCGCGTGCCCGGACCGGGCTCGCCGGTTCGGGGTCAGGCGCAGGCGGAGGCGGGCAGTCCGTCGACCGGGACCGGTGAACGGCCGGTCGCCTTGGCCTTGCCGGACAGCACGTGGGCCACCGCGGTCATCGACTCGTGGGTGGCGCCGAAGGACGCCAGTACGGTGCCCGAGTGGACCTGGGAGAGCAGGTACGGCTCGTCCATGCCGACGGTGACGTCGGCGTCCGGGGACAGGTCGGCGGCGGTGTCGCCGTAGCCGGTCAGGGCGACCTGGGTGGGCGCGTCGTCGGACACGGTGACCCCGTCGGCCTTCAGCCCGGCGGCCAGCCACTCGCGCTTCTCCCGGGTACCGCCGGTGAGCGCCACCGGCCCGTGCACCAGCGGGCCGGAGCAGACCCCGCGCATCGTGGTCACCGCGGCGGACGCCGCGGCGGCGGCCGTGGCCCGGTGCTCGCCGCCGTGCACGTC
The DNA here is from genome assembly GCA_049582705.1 of Actinocatenispora sp. Classification (GTDB taxonomy): domain Bacteria; phylum Actinomycetota; class Actinomycetes; order Mycobacteriales; family Micromonosporaceae; genus Actinocatenispora. The sequence goes on along the minus strand of JBAUUM010000337.1, from coordinate 4,688 downwards.
GGACAGCGGCGGCTGGTGGAACGCGGCGAGCCGGCCGCGCAGCGTCAGTACCCGGGTCGCGGCCTCGACCAGCCGGGAGCGGGACAGTTCGCCGGACTTCAGTCCGTGCAGCAGGCCGTGCTGGGCGGCGGCCAGGTTCGGCGGCTCCAGCAACAGGTCGTTGCCGGCCTTCAGGGCGTGCACCGCGGCCTCGCCGCCGTCGTACCGGTCGGTCACCGGTGCCATGTTCAACGCGTCGGACACGACGACGCCCTTGAAGTGCAGCTGGTCGCGCAGCACGTCGTGCAGCACGGTGTGCGACAGGGTCGCCGGTACACCCGGGTCGAGGGCCCGCACGTCCAGGTGCCCGGCCATCACCATCCAGGAGTCGGCGTCGATGGCGGACCGGAACGGCCGCAGGTCGTTGGCGTCCAGGTTCTGCCGGCTCTGCCGCAGTACCGGCAGGGCCTGGTGGCTGTCGGTGGTGGTGTGCCCGTGCCCCGGGAAGTGCTTGGGCGTGGCCGCCACCCCGGCGCCCTGGAGCCCGGCGACGGCCGCGGCGGTCTGCGTGGCGACCGCCTGCGGGTCGGAACCGAACGAGCGGGACCCGATGACCGCGTTGCCCGGCCCGCCGAGCACGTCGGCGTCGGGGGCGAAGTCGACGTTGACGCCGAGCGCGGCCAGCTCCCCGCCGGCCATCCCCCACGAGCGCCGGGTCAGGGCCGGGTCGTGCGCCGCACCCAGGCCCAGTCCGGTGGGCAGTGCGCTGACCCCGGTACCGATCCGGGTCACCACCCCGAACTCCTGGTCGGTCGCCACCAGCATCGGCAGACCGCCGGACTCGCCCAGCGCCGCGGACTGGAGACCGCCGGTCAGTTTCCGCACCTGCTTCGGGGTGGCGATGTTGCTGGTCGGGTTGGTCTCGGCGGTCGGATCCGGGCCGCCGCCCTGGTTGACCAGCATCAGCCCGCCCAGGTGGTACTTGCGGACGATCTGCGCCGGTGTGTCCGCCCCGTCGAGGTTCCGGTTGTGCGCGGCGGCCTCGTCGGACACGTTCGTCGCGTCGTACCCGTAGGCCACCGGCATCAGCACCTGGCCGACCAGCTGCTCGTCCGACATGCCCCGGACCAGTTCCGCCGCCCGCTTCGCCGGATCAGCGGGCGCGCTCACCGATGGTGACGCGGAGCCGCCGCCTCCCGACGAGCCGCCGCAGGCGGCGGTGCCGAGCAGGCACCCGACGATGATCAGGGCCAGCAGGATGCGGTTGCGAGGCTGTGACAACACAGTGACAGGAGAACAGCCCGCCGGACCCGAGGTTCACCCGGGGTACCGGGCCCGGCACGGCACGGTCGCCGTGCGCCGGGCCGCACGTACGCGGCGTGGCGCAGCTCACGTCGCTGGATCACCCCACCTGGGTGAGCCAGGTGACCGGGGCACCGTCGCCGGCGTGCCGGTACGGCTCCAGCTCGGCGTCCCAGGAGGCACCGAGCAGCCGTTCCAGGCCGTGCGCCAGCGCCTCGGGGCCCGCCGCGGTGGCCATCAGCGACCGCAACCGGTCCTCGGGCACGACGATGTCACCGTTCGCGCTCATCGAGGAACGAAAGATCCCCCGGCCGGGCGCGTACATGATCCGCTCCCCGTCCACGCCGGGGCTCGGCTCCTCGGTGACCTCGAACCGGAGCATCGCCCACTGACGCAGGGCAGCAGCCAGCTCGGACCCGGTGCCCGCCCGACCTGTCCATGCGCACTCCGCGCGCACGGCGGTGGGGTCGGCGGGCTGCTGGGTCCACTCCAGTCGGACCGGCGTGCCCAGCACACGCGCGATGGCCCACTCGACGTGTGGGCACACGGCAGGCGGGCTCGAATGGACGTACACGACGCCTCGAGTCGGCACGATCGACCTCCCGGTTGACGAGGTGCGCCTTCCCCCGCGTCCTCGCTCAGCCAAGTGGTCGCAAACATGATGACTTGTGGTGTTGCCGTTACGCCAGAGAACTGGAGATTTTGCTACGTCGGTTGTTGTAGGAGAACCAGATGGTAGCGGAGATGGTGTCCGATCGGCCGCATCGTAGCCGCCGTGGTCAAGCCGACACGCCGAGACGACCTCCCGACTGCGCGACACCGGGTTGATATCGGATACCCTCGTGGGAGTGGGCTGTGACGGTGACCGGCCGCCCTCCCCCCGACAAGCGAGGTTGTCACTGCCGCCTCCGCGGAGTCTTCCGTGACGGCGGCCTTTCGGCAGCCATCCCACCAGCCGTGTCGCCGGGTCCCCCGCCGACATGGCGCCCGAGATACCAAGGAGTACCAGCCGTGGCCCAGTCCAAGACCGCCCGCGCCTCGGTCCGCGCCGGCCAGGGCACGGGAAGTGCCCTCAGCGTGCTCGGCGAGTACAAGTACCTCATCCCGCTCAACGGCGGGAAGAACGTCTACGTCCGTAACCTGCTGACCGCGAAGACGATCCGGGTCAAGACCGACTCCGAGCGTTTCGTCAGTGAGGTCAAGGAGCTGGCCGACGCCGGGCACGGCGTCAAGGTCCGCGCCGAGCTGGACTCGCTGAACGACACCTTCCCGGACCACGGTTGGGATGTCGCCACCAAGCGCCTGGTCGACGCCGGGGTCTTCGCCGAGGCCTGATCAACGGCTCGTCCGAACACGAAGTAGGGGACCCCGGTGCCGTCGGCGCCGGGGTCCTTTCTCGCGTCCCGGGCCGTCCGCGTCCGGGCCCGGCACGGTCGCGGATCCGGACGGCAGGTGTACCGACCGGTCACGTCGGGGTACTGCACTGCCGCGGGCGGCTCCGCCGCCACGGGTACCCCTGGGAGGTCCTGGTGATCGCGAGTGACGTCTCCACCCAACTCCACGCGCACAAGCAGAAGGCACATTCGGTCGGCCGGGCCGGCTATGTCGCGTACGGCGTGATCCACCTGCTGGTGGCCTGGCTCGCCGTCCAGGTCGCCACCGGCGGCAGTGGACACTCGGCGGACACCACGGGGGCGATGGCCCAGGTCAAGCGTCTGCCGCTCGGCATGGGACTCCTGCTGGTCATCACCTTGGGTATGGCCTTGCTCACGATCTGGAAGATCTCACAGGTGCTGTTCGGGGTGCCCGGCGCCACCGGACGCAAGGACGTCCTGCTGCGCATCATGTCCGGCTGCCAGGCCGTCGCGCTCGGCGCGCTCGCCGTCAGCGCGGCCAAGTTCATCCTCGGCAGCGGCTCCTCCGCCAGCTCCAAGCAGGAGAGCGCCACGGCCACCCTGCTGCGGGCCGAGGGCGGCCGGATACTCGTCACCCTCGCCGGCCTCGTGGTCATCGGCATCGGCGTGGGAATGGCGATCTACGGGCTGACCCGCAAGTTCGAGGATGGCCTGCAACTGGGCCGGCTGACCAGGAAGGCCCAGCGCACGGTGCGGCTCCTCGGCGCCGTCGGGTATCTGACCAAGGGGGCCGCGTACTCGATCGTCGGCGGCCTGCTGGTGGCCGCCGCGGTCACCGCCGACCCGCAGAAGAGCCGCGGCCTCGACGCCGCCCTGCACACCCTGGTCGGGCAGCCGTACGGCCAGGTACTGCTCGTCGTCGTCGCGGTCGGTATCGCCTGCTTCGGTGTCTTCTGCTTCGCCCGAGCGCGGTACTCGAAGCGGTGATCGGAAGTTCGGCCGGTCTGGCCGACGACCTGGGCCCGGAAGTGACTACAGTTTCCAGACGTGGATACACCCCTCCCAGATTTCGTCAACTGGCCGAGCTTCCCGTTCAGCGGTGAGCTGCGCGTACGTCCCCTGGACAACCCGACCCTGCCGGAACCGGCGCGGGACGGCGAGGAGATCGCCGACTGCCGGGCCTGCCAGGCTCCCGACGACCGGTACATCTGGGTCGACGACCGGTGGCGGGTGAAGGCCACCGAACAGCCGTCCGGCCTGCCGCTCGTGCTGATCCTCGAGCCCCGGATGCACCTCGACCTCGGTGACCTGCCCAACCTGGAGGCCGCTGAGCTCGGCCTGCTGACCGTCCGGCTGGAACGCGCCATGCGGTCCGTCGACGGGGTGGCGCGGGTGCACGTGAACCGCTGGGGCGACGGCGGCGCCCACCTGCACCTGTGGTTCCTGGCCCGGCCCGCCGGTGCGCTCCAGCTGCGTGGATCGTTCCTGTCGATGTGGGACGACATCCTGCCGTCGGTCGACGAGCGGGCCTGGCGGGACAACCTGTCGTTCGTCGCGGCCTGGCTCGCCGACCAGGGCGGAAAGTCCATGCTGCAGACCTGATCCCACCATCAACATTACCTGCCGGGTATGGCGCGGGCATCCGCCACTCGCAGGATTCACGGCGTCACCCACCTCCGTACTCTCTTGACGGCAGGAACGGTAGACGGAGGGGCACGGATGTCAGACGGCTCGGCGCGCGCGAGCGAGATAGCCATCGAACAGCGTCACGTGGACCGGGTGTACGCCCGGCTGGAGACGCTGCGGGCCGAGACGGCCGAGTCGACACGGCGGGGCTTCGGGCTCGCCGGGGTCGGGAACTTCGGTGCGCTCGTCGAACGGGACGCCATGGTCTACCAGCTGTCCCGGCGGCTGCGGGCGCTCGACGCCGAGTACGACGGGCTGGTCTTCGGCCGGCTGGACCTCGCCGCCCGCACCGCCGGCTCGGACGGCGCGGCTGAGGGGACATCCGACGACGCGACCGCTGGCGGCTCCGCCGGCGCGGCCGGAAAC
>JBAUUM010000336.1:0-1736 GCA_049582705.1 Actinocatenispora sp. | reverse complement strand
GGGCAGCGGCCGGGGTACCCGGCGGACGGCCAGCAGTTCCCGGGTCAGCCCCCGACCGGCCCGTACCCGGGTCGACCGTCCGGTCCGCCCGCCGGTCAACCGCCAGCGGGCCCGCCGTCCGGTCCGCCCGCGGGCTCGTACCCGGGTCAGCCGCCGTCGGGTCCGCCCGCGGGCTCGTATCCGGGTCAGCCGCCGTCGGGTCCACCGCCGTCGGGCCCGCCGGTGTCGGGCTCGTACCCGGCTCAACCGCCGTCCGGTCCGGGTTCGTCCGCCGTGCCGGCGGGTCCCGTGTCGTCCGGTCCGGCGCCGGCGTACGGTGGGGCGCCGTTCGGGCCGACCGTGACCGAGCTGGCCGCACCGCGCAAGTCGCGCTTCGACTGGGGCCGGCTGCTGCGGCTCGTCGCGGTGATCGCGCCGATCGTGATCGGCGCGCTGGTCATCATCCTCATCGTCGGTACGAACATCGGCCCGCTCGCGTTCGTGATCGGGCTGGCGACCGCGATCATCCCGGTGCCGTTCCTGGTGCTCTGCTTCCTGTGGCTGGACCGGTACGAGCCGGAACCCTGGAAGTACCTGGCGTTCGTGTTCGGCTGGGGATCGTGCGTGGCGACCTCGGTCTCGCTCGGCGTCAACACCCTCGGCTCCGCGCTGTTCGAGAAGGTCGGCATCTCCGGCGCGGCCGACGCGGTACTGGTGGCCCCGTTCATCGAGGAGACCACGAAGGCGCTCGGCCCGGTGCTGCTGCTGATCCTGCTGCGGCGGCGCCGTCGCCAGCCGATCAGCGTCGTCGACGGCATCGTCTACTTCGGTCTCTCCGCGACCGGGTTCGCGATGGCGGAGAACATCCTGTACCTGGGCGGCATCTACGTCATGGGCTCGGAGAACGGCGGGGCGTTCCACGGCGCGATCCAGGTCGCCGTGCTGTTCGTGGTGCGCATCGGCCTCTCCGGCTTCGCCCACCCGCTGTTCACCACGATGACCGGCATCGGCTTCGGGCTGGCCGCGGGCACCACCAACAAGCGGGTCCGGTGGATGGCCCCGCTGGCCGGCTGGATCGGCGCGATGTGCCTGCACTGCGGCTGGAACCTGATGTCCAGCCTCGGCGTACAGGCGCTGCTGGTCGGATACGCGGCGGTGATGGCACCGATCTTCTTCGCCGCGGTCGGGGTCGCGCTCTGGGCCCGCGGGTACGAGGGCCGGCAGATGGCCAGGATGCTCCAGCCGTACGTGCGGGCCGGCTGGCTCACCCCGCCGGAACTGGGCGCGTTGTCCACCATGAACCGGCGGATGGCGGCCCGGCGCTGGGCGCGGCGGGTGGCCGGGGTGTCCGGTGCGCGGGCGATGGAGGCGTACCAGTTCGCGCTGAGCACGCTCGCGATCGCCCGCAACGCGCAGCTCCGCGGCTTCGACACCGGCGACTTCACCGCCCGGGAGCGTGAACTGCTCGGCCAGATGTCCGGCTACCGGCAGGCCTTCACGGGGCGCGATCCGTCCGTACCGCCGGTCATGTGGGACGGCTCGATCTACCACGTCCGGTTCCCGGACGGCTCGATCCGCAAGCTGCCGCCGCCGGACCGGCCGGTCGTGCCGATCCCGGTCGCCCTGGGTCTGCCACCCGGCTACGGCTGGCGCATCTGACCGGTTCCGCTCCGGTCGGACAGGTCCGCGCTGGCCCGGGTCAGCCGGTCGTGCCCCGGGCCAGGTCCGTGGTGCGCGCCCCGGCCTGTGGCGCAGGT
>JBAUUM010000335.1:0-2382 GCA_049582705.1 Actinocatenispora sp. | reverse complement strand
GCTCCGCGCACCCGGCGGCGGCGGAACCTCACCGCCGCGGCACGGACGGCCGGTCGGCGGCCCGAGCGGTCAGCGGCCCGCGCGGTCGGCGAGCGAGACAACCTGGCGGGCCGTACGGAGCACCGCCTCGTCCACGAACCGGCCGTCGGCCAGGGCGAGCGCCCCCGGCCCGGCACCCTCGGCGTCCACGCTGGCGGCGAGGAGTTCGCGGGCGGCGGCGAGTTCGGCCGCCGTCGGCGTGTAGGCCTCGACGATCACCGGTAGCTGAGCGGGATGGATGGCGGCCCGCCCGTGGAAGCCCGCAGCCCGCCCGGCCCGGCAGGACGCGGCGAGGCCGGTCAGGTCCCGCACGTCCGGGTACACCGACTGGGCGGGCGCCGGCAGGCCCGCGGCCCGCGCGGCGACCACGATCCGCGAGCGGGGATAGGCGAGACCCGGTGGGTCCGGCTGCCCGCCGGGCAACCCGAGGTCGGCCCGCAGGTCGGCCTCGCCCAGGCCGATGCCCGCCACCTGGGGATGCGCGGTGGCCACCGTGAACGCGTTCTCCACCCCGAGCGCCGACTCCAGCAGCGGGTGCAGCGGGCGGCCGGGCAGCAGCTCGGCGACGGCCCGTACGGTGGCGGCGTCCTCGACCTTCGGTAGCCGGACGCCCACCTCCGGGGCGAGGGACGCGACCATGACCAGGTCGGCGCGGCCGGTCCCGCCCCGCACGTCGTTGACCCGCACCTGCACCTGCCGGCCGGCCGGCAGCCCAGCCAGCAGGTGCGGCACGCCCGCCCGCGCGGTGGCCTTGCGCGCCGGGCCGACCGCGTCCTCCAGGTCGACGATGACCGCGTCGGCGTCGCCGGCCAGCGCCCTGCGTACCCGGTCCGGCCGGTCGGCGGGCACGTACAGCAGGGTCAGGGTCATCTCAGATCGCCCCGGCATCCCGTAACGCGGCGATGTCCGATGTGGACAGTCCGTGTTCGGTGAGGATCGCGTCGGTGTGCGCGCCGTGCGCCGTACCCGCCCAGCGAACCTCCCCGGGGGTGTCCGACAACCGGAACATCACGTTCTGCATCCGTACCGGCCCCAGCTCGGGGTCCGGCACGGTGGTGATCGCGTCGAGGGCGGCCAGCTGCGGGTCGGCGAGCACGTCGGCCACGTCGTACACGGGGGCGACCGCGGCCTGCGCCGCGTCGAACGCCGCCAGTACCTCGTCCCGGTCCCGCCGCGCGACCCAGTCGGCGACGGCGGCGTCCAGTTCGTCGGCGTGCGCGACCCGACCCTCCCCGCTGGCGAACCAGGGCTGGGCGGCGAAGTCGGGGCGGCCGACCAGCCGGACGACCCGCTCGGCGATGGTCTGCGCGGAGGTCGACACCGCCACCCAGGAACCGTCCGCGCACCGGTAGGTGTTGCGCGGCGCGTTGTTCGTGGACCGGTTGCCGGTGCGCGGCGGGATCACGCCGAGCTGGTCGTACACCGTCGGCTGGGCACCGAGCACGGTCAGGATCGGTTCGATGATGGACAGGTCGACGACCTGACCGCGACCGGTCGCCTCGCGGGACCGCAGCGCCACCATCACCGCGTACGCGGTGGCCAGCCCGGCGATCCCGTCGGCCAGGCCGAACGGGGGCAGCGTGGGCGGCCCGTCCGGCTCGCCGGTCATCGCGGCGAATCCGCTCATCGCCTCCGCGAGGGTGCCGAAGCCGGGCCGCCGGGCGTACGGCCCGAACTGGCCGAAGCCGGTGACCCGGGCCAGGACCAGCCCCGGGTTGGCCTCGGCGAGCCGCTCGTAGCCCAGATTCCAGCGCTCCAGCGTGCCGGGGCGGAAGTTCTCGATCACCACGTCGGCCTGCCGTACCAGCTGGACGAGCAGGTCCTGACCGGCGCCGGTGGAAAGGTTGACCGTCATCGTGCGCTTGTTGCGGCCGAGGATCTTCCACCACAGCCCGATCCCGTCGCGGGACGCGCCGTGGCCCCGGGACGGGTCCGGCCGCTCCGGATGCTCGACCTTGATCACCTCGGCACCGAAGTCGCCGAGGAACATCGCGGCCATCGGCCCGGCGAACAGGGTGGCCAGGTCGAGGACCCGCACGCCGGACAGTGCGCCGGTACTTCCAGCGCGGGGCCCGGCGCCGGCCGCTCCGTCGGCGTCCGGCTGCTGCTGCGTCATGGCGAGTGCTCCGTTCCGTGCGGGTACTGGTCAGCGGGCGTGCGCGAGTCCGTCCGCCGGGTCGGCGTCCGCCGCGGCCCGGCCCGGTGCACCGCGACCGGGGTCGTCACCGGCCCACGAGGCGCGCGTCGATCTCAGCGCGGGTCGGCATCGAGGTACTCGCGCCCGGCCTGGTCACGGCCAGCGCGGCGGCCGCGGCGGCGAACCGCAGCGCGTCCGGCATCGGC
>JBAUUM010000334.1:0-18997 GCA_049582705.1 Actinocatenispora sp. | reverse complement strand
GTGGACGGGGCGTCCCGGCCAGTTGCAGCCGGCCGATCCGCGTCCGGTGCCGGGTGTGGCGCTGGTCGGCGCGGGCCCGGGCGACCCGGACCTGATCACGGTGCGCGGCCGTCGCCTGCTGGGCCGCGCGGACGTGGTGGTGGTCGATCGGCTGGCGCCGCAGTTGCTGCTCGACGGGCTGCGGCCAGACGTGGAGATCGTGGACGCGGCCAAGATCCCGCACGGTCGTCAGCTGAGCCAGGACGCGATCAACGCGCTGCTGGTGGAGCGGGGGCTGGCGGGTCGGTACGTGGTCCGGCTCAAGGGCGGCGACCCGCTGGTGTTCGGGCGGGGTGGCGAGGAGGCCGACGCGTGTCTGGCCGCCGGGCTGCCGGTGGAGATCGTGCCGGGCGTGACGAGCGCGATCGGCGTGCCCGGGCTGGCGGGCGTGCCGGTGACGCACCGCGGGGTGACGCACGAGTTCGTCGTGGTGTCGGGTCACGTGCCGCCGGAGCATCCGGACTCGCTGGTCGACTGGCCGGCACTGGGCCGACTGCGTGGCACCCTGGTACTGATGATGGCGGTCGGCAATCTCGCGGCGATCACGGCGACCCTGGTGCGGTACGGCCGGAGTCCGGACACGCCCGTCGCCGTCGTGCAGGAGGGCGCCACGAGCCACCAGCGGATGGTGACCGGGACACTGGCGACGATCGCCGACAGATCGGTCGAGAACGGGATCGGCGCGCCCGCCGTGGCGGTGGTCGGCAACGTCGTGAACGCGTTGGCGATGGTTTCCCGGCAGGAGCGTACCCACTGACGTCGAAACCTACACATCTTGTTTCAAGTTTGTTGCTGTGGATTATGCCATAGTTACGCGGAATGCGTTGTGGCCACGAGGAAACAGCACCGCTTCCCGTGTCGCCACCTTGAGGTGTCGGGCCCCAGCGGCTAATCTCTGAAAGCATGACCTCGCATGTGAAGAAAACCTCCGAAGCGCCGGCCGACGCTTCGGCGAACGACGGTGAGGTCATCTTCCGTGCCCCCGAGTTGAGCGACGGGGCGCGGTTGTGGCGCATGGCGTCCGATTCCGGGACGCTTGACGCAAACACCCCGTACAGCTATCTGTTGTGGTGCCGTGACTTCGCGGCGACCTCGGTGGTGGGCTGTTCGGGTGGCTCGGTGATCACGTTTATCACCGGCTATCTGCGCCCCGAAGCGCCGGATACGTTGTTTGTCTGGCAGGTGGCGGTCGATGCCGCTCACCAACGGCGTGGACTGGCCCGGCGCTCGTTGGACGCGCTGGTCGAACGAGTCGCGCAGCATCATGACGTGGCGTATGTAGAGGCCACGGTCACTCCCGACAATGTGCCTTCGGCACGTCTGTTCTCGGGCTTCGCCCGGGACAAGGGTGCGGCGCTGACCACCAATTCACTGTTCTCATCCGAACAATTCCACGGTGGCGATCACGACGAGGAGGTGCTCTACCGGATCGGCCCGCTACCACGCTGACCCGAAGAACTCCTCGCGACGGAGGATTCATGGATCTCTTCGCCGAAACAGAATCCGAAGTCCGCAGTTACAGTCGCGCCTGGCCGGTTGTTTTCGATCGTGCCGTCGGCAGCCGCATGTTCGATGAGGACGGTCGTTCCTACATCGATTTCTTCGCCGGTGCCGGTGCGTTGAACTACGGGCACAACAATCCTGAACTGAAACGCGCTCTGCTCGAGTACCTGGAGCGCGACGGGGTCACCCACGGCCTCGACATGCACACGGTGGCCAAGCGGAACCTGTTGCGCACCTTGCGCGACAAGATCCTCGAGCCCCGTGGACTCAACTACCGGATCCAGTTCCCGGGACCCACCGGGACCAACGCCGTCGAGTCGGCGCTGAAACTGGCCCGGAAGGTGACCGGACGGGAATCCGTCGTCAGCTTCACCAACGCGTTCCACGGCATGACGCTGGGATCGTTGTCGGTGACCGGCAACTCGATGAAGCGTGGCGGCGCCGGAATTCCACTGGTTCATGCCACGCCGATGCCGTACGACAACTTCCTCGACGGCAAGGTGCCCGACTTCCTCTGGTTCGAACGGCTTCTTGAGGACAGCAGCAGCGGGCTCAACATGCCCGCCGCCGTGATCGTCGAGACCGTGCAGGGTGAGGGCGGCATCAACGTCGCGCGTCCGGAGTGGCTGCGCGGCCTGGCCGACCTGTGCCACCGGCACAACATCCTGCTGATCGTCGACGACGTACAGATGGGCTGCGGTCGGACCGGACCGTTCTTCAGCTTCGAGACGTCCGGTATCAAACCCGACATCATCTGCCTGTCCAAGTCCATCGGGGGCTACGGACTGCCGCTGGCGCTCACCCTCTTCCGGCCCGAACTGGACGTCTGGGAGCCGGGCGAGCACAACGGGACGTTCCGCGGCAACAACCCGGCCTTCGTCACCGCGACCCGCGCACTGGAACTGTTCTGGAGCGACGACGCGCTCCAGGTGCAGACCGAGGCGAAGGGCGAGGTGATCCAGGAGGCACTCACCGACATCGCCAACCGGCACCCGGAACTCGGCGCCACGGTGCGGGGCCGGGGCATGGCCTGGGGCCTGGCGTTCGAGGACGTGTCGATCGCCTCGAAGGTCGCCTCCTGCGCCTTCGAGCGCGGCCTGCTCGTCGAGACCGCCGGCAGCAGCGGTGAGGTGGCCAAGCTGATCCCGGCGTTGACCATCCCGCACGACGAACTGGCGGAGGGCCTGTCGATCCTGGCCGAGTCCGTCGCCGTCGCCAGCTGATCCCGGCCCTGGAGGAGACGACATGATTGTCCGATCGCTGGACGACATCACCGGTACCGACCGCGATGTCGAAACGCCCACCTGGCGCAGCAAGCGACTCGTGCTGGCCAAGGAGAAGGTCGGGTTCTCGATGCACGAGACCGTGCTGTTCGCCGGCACGGAGACCCACATGTGGTACGCGAACCACATCGAGGCCGTGCTGTGCGTCGGGGGCGAAGGAGAACTGACCGACAAGGAGACCGGGGAGGTCCACAAGATCCGCCCCGGCACCATGTACCTGCTCGACGGGCATGAGCATCACGTTCTGCGTGCCATCACGGATGTGCGCACGATCTGCGTGTTCAACCCGCCCTGCACCGGACGGGAGGTCCACGACGAGAACGGCGTCTACCCGCTGATCGTCGAGGACGGAGATGCTCAGGAGGTATCCGCGTGACGTCTACCGTGACACTTCCGCCGATCGTGACGGATGAATACCCGACCCGGAAGAGGCCGACGCCCAGTCTGATCTTCCGCCGCGACCCGGTGGTCTGGACCACCGCCGCGTCCGGGCCGGTGGACGACGCGACGCTCACCGAGTACGACCGGAACGGCTTCATGACGGTCGACCAGCTGCTCACCGACGACGAGGTGGCCACGTACACCGCGGAGATGGAGCGGCTGACGGCCGACGAGAAGCTGCGCGCGGACGAGCGGACCGTGGTGGAGCAGGGCTCCAACGAGGTCCGGTCCATCTTCGAGGTGCACAAGATCAGCGACCTGATCGCCGGTCTGGTGTCCGATCCCCGGCTGGTCGGCCGTGCCCGGCAGATCCTCGGCTCGGACGTGTACGTGCACCAGAGCCGGATCAACTTCAAGCCCGGCTTCGGCGGCGGCGGGTTCTACTGGCACTCGGACTTCGAGACCTGGCACGCCGAGGACGGCATGCCGACGATGCGGGCGGTGAGCTTCTCGATCGCGCTGACCGAGAACTACCCGCAGAACGGCTGCCTGATGGTCATGCCGGGCTCGCACCGGACCTTCGTGTCCTGCGTGGGGGAGACGCCGGCGGACCACTACCGGGAGTCCCTGAAGGAACAGGAGATCGGCACCCCGGACCAGGACAGCCTGAAGCTGCTCGCCGGAAAGCACGGCATCGAGCAGTTCACCGGGCGGCCCGGGTCCGCCCTCGTGTTCGACTGCAACTGCATGCACGGCTCGAACGGCAACATCACCCCGTATCCCCGCTCGAACATCTTCGTGGTCTTCAACAGCGTGGAGAACACCCCGGGTGACCCGTTCGCGGCCACCGACCCCCGCCCCTCGTTCGTCGCCAGCCGCGACTTCACCCCGGTCAGCTAGCCCGGCGTCCACACCCGGACGTGGCAGCGCACCGGACCCACGTCCGGTACCCGGTTCCGGTCGCCCACGGGGGACCGGAACCGGAACGGTGCGACGGTGTACGGGCCGGCGCCCGCGCCGGCTGGCCGGGGCGACGGACCCGTCCGTACGGTCACCATCACGCTCGGGCCGGTACCCGGCTGACGAAAGGCCCTTGGAGTCCGACGGCCGATCAGGCATCCTGGGCTCATGACCTCGCCAGAACCGGGGGTTAGGCCAGCTCTCCGTGACAGCCGGCCGGTACAGAGCCGCAACAGGTCCGTCGTCATCCTCGCCGTCGTCATCGGTGCGCTGATGGTGGCCGCCTGCCTGGCGGGCGCCATCGTCGCCGCGGGCGTCACGAAGTAGCGCACCACGCCACGGCGCCGACCGGGTGCCGGGCGGTCACTGGCTGTCCAGTAACCGGGCACACCGGATCAGGCCGAGATGGCTGTACGCCTGCGGATGGTTGCCGAGCCCCCGCTCGCTCAACGGGTCGTACTGCTCGGGCAGCAGACCCGTCGGCCCGGCGCGGCCGGCGAGCTGGTCGTACAGTTCCTCGGCGTCCGCGCGCCGGCCGGTCCGCAGGTACGACTCGACCATCCAGGCCGTGCAGAGGTGGAAGCCGCCCTCGGTGCCCGGCATGCCGTCGTCGGACAGGTACCGGTACACCACCGGACCGCTGCGCAGTTCCGCCTCGATGGCCAGCACCGTGGACAGGAACCGCGGATCGTCGTCGGGCAGCAGGCCGGACAGGCCCACCCACAGCGATGCGGCGTCCAGGTCGACCCCGTCGTAGGCGGTGGTGTACGCCCCCACGTCGTCGTTCCAGCCGTGCTCCAGTACGTTCTCGGCGATCCGGTCCCGGAGCGCGGCCCAGCCGGCGGCATCGCCCGCGAGACCGTGCCGCTCGGCCAGCCGCAGCGCCCGGTCGACGGTCTGCCAGCACATCACCTTCGAGTACACGTGGTGGCGGGGCGGCTGGCGCTGCTCCCAGATCCCGTGGTCGGGCTCGAACCAGCGACGCGACACCGCGTCGACCATCGCCCGGATCACGTCGCCCTCGAAGCCGGTGATGCTGCCGCGCCGGTCGGCGACCGCCGCCACCAGGTCGGCGACCTGGCCGAACACGTCGAGCTGGAGCTGCCGGTTGGCCGCGTTGCCGACCCGGACCGGCCGGGACCCCGCGTAGCCGGGCAGCGAGTCGAGGATCGTCTCCGGCCCGAGCGGGTGGCCCTCGACCGTGTACAGCGGGTGCAGGCGTTCCGGGTGCCCGCCGGTGCGTTCGACGCAGCCAGCGATCCAGGCCAGCAGCGCGTCGGCCTCCGCCATCGAACCGAGCTCGACCAGTACGTTCGCGGTCATCGCGGCGTCGCGGAGCCAGCAGTACCGGTAGTCCCAGTTGCGTACCCCGCCGGGATCCTCCGGCAGGCCGCCGGTCGCCGCGGCGAGGATCGCGCCGGTCGGCCGGTGCACCAGGCCGCGCAGGGTCAAGGCGCTGCGCGCGACCAGCTCGGTGGACCGTCGCGGCAGGGTCAGCCCGGCGAGCCAGGCCCGCGAGTCGTCCAGTGCCGCCGCCGCCCGCTGTGCCACGTCCCCGAGGTCGGCGTCCTGGTCGTCGGTGCCGCAGCGCAACTCCAGCAGCGCCGAGCCGCCCGCGGTGGCCAGGTCGACGACCGCGTGCCCGGTGTCGTACCCGCCCTCGGACACCACGTCCCACTCGACGCCGGGGGAGTACAGCACCGTGGGCTCGGGGCCACCGAGTACCAGCAGGCCGCCGTGGAACGGTTGGAGCCGCACCGGCACGCGGCCGAACTCGGGCCGGGGCTTGAACGTCACCCGCGACCGGGCGGTACCGGTCAGCTGGCGGACCAGGACCGTCTGCCCCGCGGGACCCGCCGGGTCCAGCCAGTCGGTGACGGTCAGGCCCGACCAGCGGGTCTGCACGGCCATGCCGCCGGTACGGTACCGCTGGCCGAGCGGGATCCCGGCCCGGTCCGGCAGGACGCTGAAGTATCCGGCGGCGGCACCGCCGAGAAGGTCGGCGAAGATCGCCGACGAGTCCGGCCGCGGATGGCACAGCCAGGTGACGGTCGCGTCCGGCGTGACCAGGGCGACCGTGTCACCGCAGGCCAGCATCGAGTGCCGTTCGATCGGCACCGCCCGCTCGCCGTACAGCCAGCGCCGTCGGACGTCGAGCACCTGGGCCAGCATCGTGGCGACGTCCACCGGCTCGGGCACCCGGTGGGTCGCGAGCGTGTCGCCGGAGCCGACCTTGACCCCGATGTCCGTCCCGCGCAGCCGAGCGAACCCGTTCTCGTCGGTGACGTCGTCGCCGACGAACAGTACGGCGCTCGCGCCGAGCCGACCGCGCAACGTGTCCAGGGCGGTGCCCTTGTCGGCCTGCACCACCGAGAGTTCGACGACCTCCTTGCCCCTGGTGACATGGACGCCGGGCCACCGCACGGGTCCCCGTTCGACCCGGTCCACGATCCGTGCCGCGACGTCCCGGTCGGCCCGTCGGGTGTGCACCGCGACGCTGGCCGGTTTCGACTCCAGCGTCGCGCCGGGATGCTCGGCCACGAGCGTCCGCAGCTCCTCCTGCAGCCGGGTGCGCAGCGCCGTCTGCTCCGGGTCGAGCTGCTGCACGAACCCGGTGTCGAACTCCGAACCGTGGCTGCCGACGAGGTGGATCTCGCTGGGCAGCCGGGACAGTACGGCGAGGTCGCGCAGGGCGCGCCCGGAGATGACCGCGACCTTGGTCTGCGGCAGACTCGCCAGCGCCCGCAGCGCGGCCACCGCCTCGGGCAACGGGGTCGCGTCGCTCGGGTTCTCCACGATGGGCGCGAGAGTGCCGTCGTAGTCGCAGGCGACGAGCAGCTGCGGTACCCGGGCGATCCGGGCGAGGCCGTCGCGCAGGGCGCCGTCGAGCGGCGTGGCCGACAGGGTCACCGGGCCGCCCGCCGCGCGGTCGTCGGGGGCGACGGCAGCGATCGGGGGGCACGGTACGGCGGCTGGTGGCCGAACGGAGCCATCGGTCAACCGACCGGGTTGTCGGTCTGCCGGGCGCCGGCCGGCGCCACGGTCTCCGGCCGACCACCGGACGCCCGCCCGGTCCGCCCGCCGGTGGACCGCTTCGGCCTCGGCGCCTCGGCGGTCGAGCTGAGCGCGTCGCTCGCCTCGGGCACACCGAGCGCGGTGAGGAACGAGCGGGCCCAGTGGTTCACGTCGTGCCCGCGCAGGAACCGCCGCATGGCCCGCATCCGGCGTGCCTGCTCGGTCGGGTCGACGTGCAGGGCCCGCATCAGCGCGTCCTTCAGCCCGTCGGTGTCGTGCGGGTTCACCAGGTACGCCTGCCGCAGGTCGGAGGCGGCACCGGCGAACTCCGACAGGATGAGCGAACCGCCCAGGTCGACGCGGGCGGCCACGTACTCCTTGGCGACGAGGTTCATGCCGTCGCGCAGCGGGGTGACCATCATGACGTCGGCGGCCGAGTACAGCGCCACCAGCTCGGCGCGGTCGACGGACTGGTGCAGGTAGTGCACGGCCGGTACGCCGACCCGGCTGTGGTCCCCGTTGATCCGGCCGACCTCCAGCTCGACGGCGTCGCGCAGGGTCTGGTAGTGCTGGACGCGTTCCCGGCTGGGCGTGGCCACCTGCACCATCACCGCGTCCGGCACGGACAGCTTCTTCTCCTGCAGCAGTTCCCGGAACGCCTTCAGCCGTCGGTCGATGCCCTTGGTGTAGTCGAGCCGGTCGACGCCCAGGATGACGTGCTTCGGGTTGCCCAGCTCCGCCCGGATCTCGGCGGCCCGGCGGCGTACCGACTCGGTGCCGGCGAGCCGTTCGATCTCGCCGACGTCGATGGAGATGGGGAAGGCGGCGGCGTGCACGGTGCGCCCGTCGACCTCGACCTCCGGACCCTTCGGGTGCAGCCCGAGCAGGTGGCGGGTGAGCCGCAGGAAGTTCTGCGCGGCCAGCGGGCGTTGGAAGCCGACCAGGTCGGCGCCGAGCAGGCCACGCAGGATCTCGACCCGGCGGGGGAGCTGCATGAGCAGTTCGACCGGTGGGAACGGGATGTGCAGGAAGAAGCCGATCCGCAGGTCGGGTCGCAGTTCGCGGAGCTGCGCGGGGACCAGTTGAAGCTGGTAGTCCTGCACCCACACCACGGCGCCCTCGTCGGCCACCTCGGCGGCGGCGGTCGCGAAGCGCATGTTCACCCGCTGGTAGTTGTCCCACCAGCTGCGCCGGTACACGGGCGGCTCCACGGCGTCGTGGTAGAGCGGCCACAGCGACGCGTTGGAGAAGCCCTCGTAGTACTTCTGGATCTCCGGTTCGGACATCTCGACGGGGTGCAGGCGCATGCCGTCCAGGTCGAACGGGTCGGCCGCCGGCCCGGTGCCGCCGGCCCAGCCGATCCAGGTGCCGTGCTCGGCCCGCATGACCGGCTGCAGCGCGGTGACCAGGCCCCCGGGGCTGCGTCGCCACTCACGCTCGCCGTCCGCGCCGGTCACCTCGTCCACCGGGAGTCGGTTGGCCACCACCACGAAAGGACTACGCGTCGTCACGCTGCCTGCCTCCTTGACTGGGTCCGCCGACGCCTGACCACGCGGATGTCTGGTCCGGGCCGGTTCACCGAGCCTACTGAACAGCCGGCACGGTGAACCAATCGTGATACAGCCAGGACGGTACGGGGTCGTCGGCTCGCATCAGCCATGCATCCGGTACGGAGCGCGATCCCGGCACGTTCGAGGCGAATCCACCCAGTACCAGCGTCGTCCGCAGTGGAAGCCAGCCACCGGGGCGGGCACGGTGCGGGACCCGGAACCGGACAACGAAACGGCGCGGGCGCCGCGGGACATCCCGCGGCGGCCGCGCCGGTCGATCGCTGTCCGGGTGCTACTTCACGCCACCCGAGGTGAGACCCTCGACGATCCGGCGCTGGAAGAACAGCACCATGATCACCAGCGGGATCGTCACCACGACGCCCGCCGCCATCTGGGTACCGAACGGCTGGTCGAAGCCGTACTGCCCGGTGAACAGCGAGGTGATCACCGGCGCGGTACGCATCTCCTTCTTGTTCGTCACCGACAGCGCGATGATGAACTCGTTCCACGCCACGATGAACGTCAGGATCGCGGTGGTGAACACGCCCGGCGCGGCCAGCGGCAGGATGACCTTACGGAACGCCTGCATCGGGCTGGCGCCGTCGATCTGGGCGGCCTCCTCCAACGCGAACGGCATCTGCTTGAAGAACGCCGTCAGGTTGAACACCGCCAGCGGCAGCGCGAAGCTCAGGCTCGGCAGGATCATCGCCTGGTAGGTGTTGATCCAGTCCAGTGACACGAACAGCTTCAGCAGCGGCACCAGCAGCGAGATGCCCGGGAACATCGAGGTGCCGATGATCGCGGCGAGGATCACGGTCTTGAACGGGAACTCCAGCCGGGCCAGCACGTAGGCCGCGGTGATCCCGATGACCAGCGTCAGCACGGTGGTCACGCCCGCCACGATCAGCGAGTTCGCCAGTGCCCGTCCGAACCCGTTGGAGGGCTGGAACGCCGCCTGGAAGTTGTCCAGGGACAGCGGCCACGGGAAGAACTTGTTGGACGCCTGGTCGCCGGGCCGGCGCAGGGCCGAGACGACCATCCAGTAGAACGGCAGCAGGCAGTACAGCACGATCAACCCGATACCCAGGTACGCGAAGGGACTGGTGTCGGCCTTTCCCTTGCGCCGCTTGCGCGGGGCACCGCTGTTCGCCGGGCCGGCGGCCTGCGGTGTGGCGGTCGGGGCGACCGCCCCGACGGGTGGCATGGCGCTCATCATTTCCTCCCCGCGCCCCGGCCGACCAGATCGGCGCCGAGAACCTTCACGAACACGAACGCGATGACCGCGATGTAGATGAACAGCGCGGTCGAATACGCGGCGGCCGGGCCGTAGCGCAGATTGACCAGCTCGTACTGGGCGAGCATCGAGAGTGTCTCCACCGAATGTTTGTGCGCCCCGATCAGCACGTACGGCAGGTCGAACATGCGCAGTGCGTCCAGCATCCGGAACAGCACCGCGACCACCAGCGCGGGGCGGGCCAGCGGCAGGGTGATCCGCCAGAAGGTGCGCCATGCGCTGGAGCCGTCGACCTTGGCCGCCTCGTACACCTCACCCGGGATCACCTGGAGGCCGGCGAGGGCCAGCAGGCCGATGAACGGCGCGGTCTTCCAGGTGTCCGCGATGAGCACCGCGACCCAGGCGTGGAAGCCCTCCGTGGTCCACAGGACCTCGCCGGGCAGGATCGCGTTTGCGATGCCGCCGCTCTGGAAGATCCACTTCCACAGCAGGCCGGAGATCGCGGTCGGGATGGCCCAGGGCACCAGCACGCTGGCGCGGACCAGGCCGCGACCCTTGAAGGCCTTGTTCATGATCAGCGCCATCGCCACGCCGATCACGGTCTCGATGGCGACACCGGCGACGGTGAAGGTCGAGGTGTTCCAGAAGGAGTTCCAGAACGCCCCGGCGGAGTCGCCGGAGAACATGCCGGTGTAGTTGTCGAGACCGAAGTGCGAGGTGTTCTCGACCATGCCGGTCTGCGGGTTGATGCCCTCGTGCGTGACGACGAACGACAGGCGGAACGCCGAGACGATCGGGTAGCCGATCACCAGTGCGAGCGCCAGCACGGTCGGGGAGAGCAGCAGCGCGGCGAACCGGCCGACGCCCGTCCTGCGCCGCTTGGGTCGGGATGGGCGACCCGCCGTGGCCGGCGGGCTCGGTGCTTGGACCGCTGTGGTCATGATGCGGCCTTCCGGGTGGGTACGGAGTCGGATCCTTGCGAAATCTGTGCTGCCAGGGGGGCAAAGGGGTCCGGTGCCGGACCCGGCGGGGAGCCGGGCCCGACACCGGATGCGGTGGGCCGTGCGGCCTACCTGGTGGTTCGGGGACCTACTGCTTCTTGATGATCTTCTTCAGAGCGGCCTGCAGGTCCTTGAGCGCCTGAGCGCTGGGCTTGCTGCCGCTGATGGCGGCGTAGGCCTGCTCCTCGATCGCGGCGGTAGCGTCGCCGTACCGGACGATGGCCGGACGCGGCTCGGCGTTCTCGATCGACTTCTTCAGCGTCGGCAGGTACGGGAACTGCTTCTGCAGCGCCGGGTCGTCGTACAGCGAGCCGTACACCGGGGCCTGCGAGTTCTTCGTCAGCCAGGTGCGCTCGTTCTTCTCGCTGGTGAACCACTTGATGAAGTCGATCGCCGTCTTCTTGTTCTTGGCGAACTTGCTGATGGCCAGGTTGTGACCACCCAGGCTCGACTTGCCCGGGCCGTCGAGGCCCGGCAGCGGCGCGGTGTCGTACTTGCCGGCCACCTTGTTGCCGGCGTCGCTCTTGTCCGCCATCAGCGCGTAGCAGTACGGCCAGTTGCGCAGGAAGAGCACCTTGCCGGACTCGAAGCCGCGGCGGCTCTCCTCTTCCTTCCAGGTCAGGCCGTCCTTCGGGATGGTCCCGTCCTTCACGCCGTCGACCAGGAAGTCGAGGCCCTTCTTGGCCTCCGGGGTGTCGACGTTCGGCTGGCCGTCGCTACCGGTGACCTGGCCGCCGGCCGAGTTCACGGCCTCGGAGAAGTTGACCGTCAGGCCCTCGTACTTGTCGAGCTGGCCGCCGTAGCAGCTCATGCCCTTCTGCGACTTGAGGACCTTCTTGCAGTCGGCCTGCATGTCGGCCCAGGTCGCCGGCGCCTCGTTGATGCCGGCCTTCTTCAGCAGGTCGCTGCGGTAGTACAGCAGACCACCGTCGGAGGCGTACGGCGCGGCGTACAGCTTGTTGAAGTACTGCGCGGTCTTGATGACCGGCGGCAGGTACTTGTCCATCGGGAATTCCTTGGACGGCAGGGCCTCGACCCAGCCGTTCGCGGCGAACTCCGAGGTCCAGACGACGTCGAGGTTCAGGATCGTGTACGCGTCGGACTTGGTCTGCGCGTTCTGGATCATCTGCTGCCGCTGCTGGTCGGCGTCCTCGGGAAGCTCGGTCAGCGTGACCTTTTCCTTCGGGTGCGCCTTGTTCCACTGGTCCAGGATGGCGTTCAGGGTGCCAGTGGTGTCCTTGCCGGTGGCCAGCGTGATCGGGCCGGTGCCGGTGAGTTTGCCCGAGCTGGCCGCGGGCGAGTCGTCGTCGCCCGTGCCACAGGCGGCGACGCCGCCCATGAGGGCGAGAACGCCGAGCGCGGCCACGGCGCGCCGCGCAGTCGTACGCCTTATGCGCATCCTTGAGTGCTCCTTCTCGCGGAGAACGTGGACCAGGTCGGCACGCGTCGGCGGCCGGTCACACGTACGGGGTGACCCACATCTCAACCCTTGAGGCAACCGCCGGCAACCGTCGTTACCTGCGCGTCACCTTTGTTGGGAGTGTTTTACGACACTCTGTACCAGCCCGCCTCGTTCTGTCGACCCCGCTCTCGCGACGTAGGGTTGTCGGGCGGCCCGAGCGTCGCCGTCCGGCACCGGTCGGTGCGCAGACCCGGCTTCCGGGATCATCACCTCACCTGAGACGATTGGCGGTCGTGGGTGTGTCCCACGACGCGGCGCACGACAACCCTGGCGTGCGTGCCAGATGAGCCTGTCCGGCGTGCGTGTCAGGCGTGGTGGCCGACCCGGTGGTGTTCCGGCCCGGTCAGCCCGACGTCGGGTCGGTCCAGGTCCTTGTCAGTTCAGCTCGTCCGGAGGTTGTGCCCGCCGTGGCCCAGTACATCTATGTTCTGCGTAAGGCCCGCAAGACGCACGGTGACAAGGTCATCCTCGATGACGTCACCCTGAGCTTCCTGCCCGGCGCGAAGATCGGCGTCGTGGGGCCGAACGGCGCCGGCAAGTCGACCCTGCTCAAGATCATGGCCGGGCTCGAGAACACGAGCAACGGCGAGGCGTACCTCGAACCCGGCAGCACGGTGGGCATGCTCCAGCAGGAGCCGCCGCTGGACGAGTCCAAGACCGTGCTCGGCAACATCGAGGAGGCGGTGGCCGACATCAAGGGCAAGATGGCGCGCTTCAACGCCATCGCCGAGGAGATGGCCACCAACTACACCGACGAGCTGATGGCCGAGATGGGCAGCCTCCAGGAGGAGCTCGACCACGCCGACGCGTGGGAGATCGACTCCAAGCTGGACCAGGCGATGGACGCGCTGCGCTGCCCGCCGCCCGAGGCGGCCGTCACCGAGCTGTCCGGCGGCGAGCGGCGCCGGGTGGCGCTGTGCAAGCTGCTGCTCGAACAGCCGGACCTGCTGCTGCTCGACGAGCCCACCAACCACCTCGACGCGGAGAGCGTGCAGTGGCTGGAACAGCACCTGGAGAAGTACCCCGGTGCCGTCATCGCGGTCACCCACGACCGGTACTTCCTGGACCACGTCGCCCAGTGGATCGCCGAGGTCGACCGCGGCCAGGTGCACGGCTACGAGGGCAACTACTCCACCTACCTGGAGAAGAAGGCCGCCCGGCTGTCCGTCGAGGGCCGCAAGGACGCCAAGCTGCGCAAGCGGCTCTCCGACGAGCTGGAGTGGGTGCGCTCCGGCGCCAAGGCCCGGCAGACCAAGAGCCGCGCCCGACTCGGCCGGTACGAGGAGATGGCCGCCGAGGCGGAGAAGACGCGCAAGCTCGACTTCGAGGAGATCCAGATCCCGCCGGGTCCCCGGCTGGGCAACGTCGTCGTCGAGGTCAACAACCTCAACAAGGGGTTCAAGATCCCCGACGGCGAGGGCGTGCGACAGCTGTTCGGCGGTCTGTCGTTCTCGCTGCCGCAGAACGGCCTGGTCGGCGTGATCGGTCCGAACGGCGTCGGTAAGACGACCCTGTTCAAGATGCTGGTCGGCGACGAGAAGCCGGACGACGGCGTCATCCGGGTCGGCGAGACCGTGCAGATCTCGTACGTGGACCAGAACCGCGCCGGCATCGACCCGAAGAAGCCGCTCTGGGAGGTCGTCTCCGACGGCCTGGACCACCTGATGGTCGGCAAGGTCGAGATGCCGTCCCGGGCGTACGTGGCCGCGTTCGGGTTCAAGGGCGCCGACCAGCAGAAGCCCGCGGGCATCCTGTCCGGCGGTGAACGCAACCGGCTGAACCTGGCGCTCACCCTCAAGCAGGGCGGCAACCTGCTGCTGCTCGACGAGCCCACCAACGACCTGGACGTGGAGACGCTCGGCAGCCTGGAGAACGCGCTGCTCGACTTCCCCGGCTGCGCCGTGATCACCAGCCACGACCGGATGTTCCTGGACCGGGTCGCCACGCACATCCTGGCCTGGGAGGGCTCGGGCACCGACACGGCCAACTGGTTCTGGTTCGAGGGCAACTTCGAGGCGTACGAGAAGAACAAGATCGAGCGCCTGGGCCCGGACGCGGCCCGACCGCACCGGGTCACGTACCGCAAGCTCACCCGGGACTGACCATGACGCAGGCGCAGCACCGGCACCGGGTCCAGGTTCGGTGGGCGGATTCCGATTCGCTGGGACATCTGAACCACGCGCGGTACCTGTCGCTGTTCGAGGACGGCCGGATGGCGTTGCTGTCCGGCTCGCCGACCGGACTGGCGGGCACGCCGGACGACCGGGGCTGCATCGCGGCGCGGGTGGCGGTCGACTACCTGTCACCCGTGCTGTACCGGCCGGGCCTGGCGCTGGACGTACGGACCTGGGTCTCCCGGGTGGGGAACACGTCATGGACCCTGCTCGCCGAGCTGTCCGACGACGGTCAGCCGATGGCCCGGTGCGAGTGCGTCATGGTGGCCTATTCGTACGTGGACGCCAAGCCGCGCACGCTGGACCCGGACGAGCGGGCGTTCTGGTCGGAGTACCTGGAGGGGTGAGATGGCCCGGTTCCACTACGACTGCGCGTTGCGCTGGTCGGACATGGACGCGTTCGGGCACATCAACAACGCCCGGTTCCTGACCCTGTACGAGGAGGCCCGCGCCGCGCTCATGTTCCTCCAGGCACGGCGGGTGGGTCTGCGTTCGTTGGAGGCCGGCACGGTCATCGCGCGGCACGAGGTCGACTACCTGCGTCCGGTCGACTACGGCGAGCACGTCCGCATCGAGCTGTGGACCGGCCGGATCCGCAACGCGTCGTTCGAGGTGTCGTACGAGATGTTCGACGAGGGCGTGCTCGCCAGCCGGGCGCGCTCGGTACTGGTGCCCTACGACCTGGCCGCGGGTCGCCCACGTCGACTGTCCGCCGCGGAGCGGGACTTTCTCGCGGCCTGGGGAGCGGACCCGGCCGGGGACGGCACGGTCGGCGCGGACGGCGAGATCGGCGCCTCGGGCAGCACGGTCGGGCCGGTCCGCGACGCGGCGGACGGGTCGGCGGGGCCGTGACCGGTCGGTTGGTCGAGCCCGGCTCGGTGCCGGACCTCGGTGCGTTCCTGGCCCGGTTGGTACGGCTCGACCCGGGCGCGCTGGTCCGACTTCGCCCGGTCGAGGGGCGCCCCGGGCATCTGACCGTGTGGTCCCGGTTGCCGTTCGACGTCCTGGTCACCCGCACGCTGGCCGGGGAGTTGGACGCCGACGCCACGGTGCGGGCGGACGAGCTGCTCGACTCGGTGTCGCGGGACGTCCTGCCCGCCCGGCACGACCTGCAGTGGCGGGGCGCGCTGCCGACGGCACCGGCGAGCACCGTCGAGGAGGTGCCGGTCGAGGCGGTACGACAGATCGCCGACGCGGCCGCCCGCACGCTGCGCGACTCACTCGGTCGTGGCGTGGGGGAGCGGCGGATCCGGGACGCGATTCTCGACCACGTGGCCATCACCTTGCGCCGCGATCCGCAGTTACCAGAAGTATCCGTACCGACGCGTGTAGTCACGGCGTTGGCGCGGATGGGCTTTCTCGGCACGGATCCCGTCCGCTTCGCCACGGTCGGTCCGTGGTTGAGCGCGCACGCCACGTTCGGTTCGGCGTGGTACCGCGCGGCGCCCACGCTGACCGTGAACCCCTCGCGGGCGTGAATATGACAGGCTGTCACGGCGTGATGTGGCCAACAGCACTACAGCGGACTGGCCGAATGGCCGGTAGCGTCGGCTGGGAGCCCCCCACGGCGGCGTAGCTCCGCTCGGCTCAGCGAACAACCGACGTCCGGCCGTGCCGGCGTGCCCCGCGTGGCCGACGATGCCACGGCGGCCCCGCGCACACGACGGCCGGCTCCCCCCGAGAGCGAGTGAAGGACGACGAGATGCCCTGGTGGCGCAAGAGCGAGACCGACGGCACCCGGCGTGGCAGCGACGGCACCGTCCCGAACGGAATCAGCGAGATCGAGGACGGCCTCCCGTCCGGACGGTCCGGCGTGCATGACCTGATGCCGCTGCTGCAGGAGATCGAATGCGGACCGCGCCCGGTCAGCAACGATCGGGTCGCCGACGCACTGCGACGGCTTGACGTGCACTTTCTGACCGACCCGGCCTCCGGGAACCTGGTCGCCATGTGGGAACGCCACGCGGTGATGTTCGCGCTGGAGGGTCCGCAGCAGGACATCCTCATGGTGCGGGCCCGGGCGCACGGCACCGTCCCCGCCGACTGGGCGGACCGCGCGTACCCCGCGATGAACTCGTGGAACCACGACCGCCGCTTCCTCAAGGCGTACGTCGGTGACGCGAGCGACACCGGCCGCATGCCGCTGTACGCGGAGATGCAGATCCCGATGGTCCCGGGCGTGCACGACCAGCTGCTGGACGAGTTCCTCGGCTGCGCCGTCGACGTCGCCGAGGCCTGGGTGGACTGGCTGCACACCGAGGGCGCCGTTCTCTGACCGGGGTCCGACCGCGGCCCACGCCGGCACCTGTCGCCGGCGCATCCCACGGGTCCCGCCGGACCCGTGCACCGGCCGGCTCAGCGCTGCGGGAACGCCCCGATGCGGGCGTGGTACTCGCCGCCCAGCTTGTCGGTGTCGCTGCCGACCAGCAGCCCGCCCTCGTACGAGTGACCCGCCGGATAGGTGGTCATCGTCTGAACGCCGACGCCGCGTGATCGGGTCGGGTTCCACGACAGCGCCCGGCCGGTGGTCGGGTCGATGGCGCCGATGCCGGGTCGGTACACCGCCCCCGGCCCCGCGGACTTGTCGCCCAACGGGTTGTCCAACCAGATCTCGTGGCCGCCGACATACACCGCCGAGCCCGTGACCGCCACCGAGAACAGCGAATGTCCTCCGGTGTGGTTCACCCACACCGGCCGGTGGAAGCCGGTGCCGGAGATGTCGAACCTCGTCGCCGAGTCGCAGACGACGTCCGGGCCAGAGCTGTGGCCGGTCGTCACGGCCACCAGATACCGGTCATCCGGTGCGAAGTCCACATCCCGCAGGTACGTGTTGTACCCCTCGTGGCAGTCCCCCGAGTAGCTGTCGGTGTACCAGTCGGAGACCGCGCCCGTCGTGGCTGACAGCAGCGCGAGCTGGTCCCGGGTCCTGCCGCCGACCTCGGTGAACGTGCCGATGATCGCCAGCCGGACGCCGTCCTGCGAGACCGCGAGCTTCTCCAGGCGCAGCCGGCCGGACCGTTGCCGGGCCACCTGTCCGTCGAACCCGGTGTCCAGGGCCCCGGTGCGGCCGGACAGCCGCGCCAGCGCGGGACGGGCCGTGCCGCCGACGCCGGTGAACGAGCCGCCCACGTACAGCCAGCCGCCCGCCGCGACCAGGGTGCTCACCGTCCCGCCGTCCACCCCGCCGGCGGTGAACGCGGGGACCGGTCGGCCGGTCGCCACCGAGAGCTGCCCGACGCCCCGCCGCGTCCCGCCGGCCAGGTTGGTGAACTCGCCGCCGACGTACACGCTGTCGGCCGGGCCGGCGGCCAGCGCCCGCACCGTGCCGTCGGCGGCCGGCCGGAACGTCGCGGAGACGGTACCGGTGCCGAGTCGGAACGCGAACAGCCCGTGCCGGACCAGTACCCCCGACCGGGCGGCGGACGTGACATGGCTGAAGCTGCCGCCGACGACCACCTCGTCCCCGACCACCGCGATCGCGTACACGGTGCCGTCGAGTACGTGCGGGGTCCAGTCCACCGGATCGGCCGAGACGACCGTCGGCTGCTGGCCGGCGGCGGTCGCCGGCACGCCGCCGGCGAGCACCAGGGCGGCCAGGGCGGCGATCGCGGTCAGGAACCGGCGCATCAGGGGAACTCCTCGGCATCGAGATCGTTACTCTTGGTGTCCAACGACCTGATCAACCGTAGGATGCGGCGCCGCGCTGCCCTCACCGCCGGACCCGTGGCCACGGGTCGGATCCTGTTCGCCACACCGGATCCGATGCGCTGTGCCGGGCCGCGCGATGCCTCGTCGGCAACCCCTGGAGCGGGCCGTCCGATCGACACGCTCACCCACAGCCACGAATGCGCACGTGACGCGCGGCACACAACACGCGGCACACGGCGCGGCACCGACGCCGGCGCGGCCGGGCCCGCCGTCAGCGCGCCGGGGCCGCCGCGGTGTGGAACGTCAGGGTCGTCCACGCGCCGACGTGGACGCGGTCGCCGTCGCGTAGCGGGGTGGCCGTGTTGGCGGGCAACGGTTCGGACGACTCGTTGACGTAGGTGCCGTTCGACGAGTCGAGGTCCACCACCGACCACGTCCCGTCCGGGGAGGGGACCAGCAGCGCGTGCGTGTGCGAGACACCCGGATCCTCCGGCGGACCGGTCAGGTCGATCTGCGGGTCGATGCCGCGGGACCGGCTGTGCCGCCCGACCAGCGCCTGCCCGGTCAGCTCGAAGTGCCGCTCGGGACAGAAGCGCGGGAACATCATCGCGTCCACGTCCGGTCCGCCCATCGCCTGGACGCGCTGGTGGTACTCGCGATCGGCCCCCACCGACACCCGGCACGGTACGACCCCGGGCTCCGGCGCGGTCGGACCCGCGGCCGGGGCCGAGGCGCCCGCCGCCGGCG
>JBAUUM010000333.1:0-4406 GCA_049582705.1 Actinocatenispora sp. | reverse complement strand
GGCGACGGTCCTGCGGGCGTCCCGCCACGCGACCCAGGCGGTCCGTACCCGCGGGGAGGTGACCTCCTCGCCGCGGCGGCGGGCACGCAGCTGGTCGACCAGGCGGGCCGGGGCCGCGGCCCGCTCGACCGCCCCGGTCTTCGTGAGCAGCTCGCCGGTGGTCAGCGCGTGGCGGCCACGGGCCATCGACGTGAGTCCCAGGTCGGCGATGACCCGGTCCAGCCACAACCACGGACGCCGCGCCGCCCAGGCCCAGTACCCGGTGACCTCGTCACAGGCCGCCTGTCGTACGTCGTCGTCGGTCATGGCCGGAAACACGTCCCGCGGCGGACGGCCGACGGTGGCGTAGCCGTGTCGGACGAGTTCGGCCCGGGCGATGCCCGACAACCTGCGCTGCACGAGCTGTCCGTGCGTCCAGGTCGGGTGCCGCAGCCACTGGTCATGTCGGTGCGCGGCGTCGACGTAGACGCAGCCGAGGTCCAGGTTCGCGGCGGCGCCCGCGTCGAGGTCGCGATGCACGGCCACCAGCGCGGCCTGCCTCGCGGCGTCGACCGGACCGTCGACGAGTGCGACGAGGTCGAGATCGCTGACCCCCGGCGTGTAGTCCCCGGTGGCCAGCGAACCACCCACGAACAGCTCCGTCACCCAGCCGAGCGCTGTGAGCCGGGCACCCAGCTCCTCGACGGCGACGACCGGCACGGTACTCACGAACACCCATCCTGCCGCAGCCCGGGCTACGCCACCTTGCGTCCCTGCTTCTTCTGGGGCTTTCGCTTGGGGACGGTGTCCTCTGTAGTCGCTTGCTTCTGCTTGGCCCCACTCGTCCGCGGGGCGACCTGAGAAATCCGCTGCGCAGACACCTGCAGCAGCACTGCCACGTCACGTACCGACATCCCACGACGGGTCAGATGGACCGCCGCATCACGGGTGCGCTTGGCGAGACGCTGCTCGGCTGCGTGCAATTCGGCCCGCTCCGTACGCATCTCGGAGGTGAGCGCGTCGACCGAGGCGTCGCCGGTGCGGTACTCGTAGTCCAGGCTGAGGTCGGGCTCGGCGCCTTCCGGCAGGTCTTCGGCCATAGCGATCGCCTCGCGGATGGCGTGATCGAGCCCAGGCAGGTTCTTCGCCCAGGTGTGGGTGCCGGGTACGTCGGTGGCATCGGCGAGCCAGGCATCGTTCTCGCGGGTGACGACCACGCGGTAGGTCTTGGTGCTCATCGCAACCACCCTTCCCCGAAGACTGGAGTCATGTCTTTCTCGATGGCCCGAAGTGTCCCGTTGGGGATGTCTCCGGTGTGCTGCGGCACGGTGGTCTGGGAGGTGGTCCCGTCGGTAGTGGCTTCGTACCGCCGGTGTGAGCCCCGCCGTCGAAGCATTTAGCCGCCGAGGCGTTCGATCCGTTGGTTGACTTCCCGCGCTCTCATGAGTGTGTGTCTATCGACTAGACAGCACAACTGTCTAGTCGATAGACGTTATTTAAGGGAGAGGTGTGCTCTAACATCCCGACAGAGACTGGGCTGGACGACCACTGGTCTCAGTGCTGGATCAGGCCGCCGACGGGGACCGGCGCGACGTGGCCGGTCGGTGGGGCGGTCTCGGCCAGGGCGAGGCCGATGTCGACCAGCGACGACCGGCGCAGCCCGGCGACGTCGGGGATCGGTGTCCAGACCGACTCGGCGGTGTCGCCGTTCGGCTCGGGTCGGAGGTGGCCGCCGGCGACGCGGACCCGGTAGAAGATGCCGACGTTCTGGTGCTCGGTGCCGCGGCGCGCCTCGGCCGCGGGGATCAACCGGGAATCCACGCCCAACAACCGTTCCACCGTCGCGTCGAGGCCGGTCTCCTCGGCGACCTCCCGGATCACCGCGTCGAACGGATCCTCCGCGTGCTCGACCCCGCCACCCGGAAGGGTCCAGGTGGCCTCGCCCTCCGGCGACACGGCATGCGCGAGCAGCACCCGTCCGTACTCGACGCACACGGCGTACGCCGCCAACCGGAACGTCATCCCCGCACCTCCCGCCGGACCCTATCCCGTGGTGCGCCGGCGGCTGCCGTCACGAAGGCATCGGGTGGACCACCGTCGCCTCGTCGAGGATCCGCCGGAGAACGCGGGTGTGCAGGTTCGCCATCTCGACCCGGTCGATCCACTCCCTCGGATCGTCGTCGTGTGTGTCGGCGTCGGTGTCGAAGTCGCGGGTGATGCGGTAGGAGAGCCCGTCGGCCTCCCGGTACGCGACGGTCAGCCCCGCGCGCTCCACGACCGCCGGCCACTCGACGTCGTTGGCGATGCTGTCCTCGCGGGCGTACCCGACGACGACCGCCGCGGCCCGCGGCGACATCGCGCGCACGGCGAACAGCAGGTCCCAGTCCCTGCCGGTGGCCAGATGGTGGATGTGGTTGACGATCGCCTCGGTGTCGCGCAGCCGTCGGGGGCAGGCCCGCATGGCGGTGTCGGTACGGCCGACCACGACCAGGTCGGCGGGCGGCTCGGTGACGTGCCGCCGGAGCTCGCCCGGGTCCGTCTCGATCCACCGCAGCACATGATCGAGGTCGGAGTAGAGCACGAGCGACGGGTCGAGGGTCGCGGCGAGACGGACGGCCTCCCGCCGATGCCTCCCGATGCGTCCGACGTCCGCGGCGGCGCGACCGACCCTCGCGTCCAGCTCGTACTGCAGGAACGCGACGACCTCCGCTGCCGTCTCGCTGGTCGCCAGTACGCCGAACCCGGCGAACATGTCGCGCAGCGGGGCCGCCAGCCGGGTCAGGCCGGCGAGGTAGTGGCCGCCAGGGTCGTGCACCGTGGCCGCGAGTACCGGTCGGTCCCGCCCAGGTTCATCGGTCATGTGCCCCATCCAGGCCGGTCGCGTCCGACGCCATGCTGCTGACGGCGACACCACCTGATCCGGCCGGGGTGACGCCGTCGGAAGGACGACTGCCAGTCGGTGTCAGTCGTGGATGCGGCGGCCACTGATCCAGCTGACGATGGCCGGGTCCCGGTGGTCGAAGAACAGCGACCCGCCGGTGTCCAGGTCCGCGATGCGTGCCATCTGTTCGTCGGTGAGGTCGAAGTCGAACACGTCGATGTTCTGCGCCATCCGGTCGGGGCGCACCGACTTCGGGATCACCACGACGCCGCGTTGGATCAGCCACCGCAGCACCACCTGGGCCACCGACTTGCCGTGTCCGGCGCCGATCTCGGTCAGGGCCGGGTTGGTGAACAGCTGGTTCTTGCCCTCGGCGAACGGGCCCCAGGACTCGATCTGTACGCCGCGCTCGCGCATGATCTCCTGGTCGGACGTGCGCTGGAAGAAGGGGTGCGTCCGACCTGGTTGACCGCCGGAGTGACCTCGTTGTGCTCGATGAGATCGACCAGGCGGTCCGGGTGGAAGTTCGACACGCCGATCGCCCGTACCCGACCCTGCTGGTTGAGGTCCTGCATGGCGCGCCACGAGCCGTAAACGTCGCCGTACGGCTGGTGGATCAGGTACAGGTCGAGGTAGTCGAGGCCGAGCCGCCGCAGCGAGGCGTCGAGGGCGTGACGGGTGGGTTCCTCACCGGTGTCCTGCACCCACAGTTTGGTCGTGACGAACAGTTCGTCTCGCGGGACGCCGCTCGCGGCGATCGCCCGCCCGACGGCCTCCTCGTTGCGGTAGGAGGCGGCGGTGTCCAACATTCGGTAGCCGGCGGCCAGGGCGTCGAGAACGACCTGCTCGGTCTGCTCGGCGGGGACCTGGTAGACCCCGAAGCCGAGGGCCGGCATCGTCACACCGTTGTTCAGGGTGACCTGCGGGATGTCCGTGGGCATTGACCTTCCCTTCGTCTGGCACTGGGATCAGCGGTCGATGAGCTGCTGCATGTGCTCGGGACAACGCTCCCCGTGGATCTCGATCTTCGCAGCGGTGTCCTCGATGTCGGAGAGATCCGCCGCGAAGAGTTCGAGCTGGGTGCGTGGGCACGATCAAGACAACCCGATGCGGCGGCGGGGCGGCAGTGCCTGCTGAGGCCGGTACTGGCAGAACCTCCCAGGCCGGGCCGGCCGCTCGTAGCGTGGAGGTCATGGACAACCGGTCGGAAATCCGCGACTTCCTGACCACCCGCCGCGCCAGGATCACGCCGGAGCAGGCCGGTCTGCCGAACTTCGGTGGTGGTCACCGGCGCGTGGCCGGGCTGCGTCGGGAGGAGGTCGCCCTGCTCGCCGGGGTCAGCGTCGACTACTACACGAAGCTCGAACGCGGCGACCTCAAGGGCGTCTCCGACACAGTCCTGGACGCGCTCGCCCGGGCGCTGCGCCTCGACGACGCCGAACAGTCCCACCTGCTCGACCTGGCCCGTTCCGCCAACGCCGGCGCCAGGACCGCCGCCCGCGGTCGACGCCGCCCCGCCGGGCAGCACGTGGGCCCGGGCGTGCAG
>JBAUUM010000332.1:0-12061 GCA_049582705.1 Actinocatenispora sp. | reverse complement strand
TCACCCCGCGCCACCGCCGTCGCCACCGAGGCGATGTTCCGCACCTGCGAGGTCAGGTTCGACCCCATCGAGTTCACGTTGTCGGTGAGGTCCTGCCACGTCCCGGAGACGCCGCTGACCCGCGCCTGACCGCCGAGCTTGCCCTCCGTACCGACCTCACGGGCGACACGCGTGACCTCGTCGGCGAACGACGACAGCTGGTCCACCATCGTGTTGACCGTCGACTTCAGCTCCAGGATCTCGCCGCGGGCGTCGACGGTGATCTTCTGCGACAGGTCGCCGCGGGCCACCGCCGTGGTCACCGAGGCGATGTTCCGTACCTGCGCCGTCAGGTTCCCGGCCAGCTGGTTCACGTTGTCGGTCAGGTTCTTCCAGGTGCCCGAGACGCCCTTCACCTCGGCCTGACCGCCCAGGTTGCCCTCGGTGCCCACCTCGCGGGCCACCCGCGTCACCTCGTCGGCGAACGACGACAGCTGGTCCACCATCGTGTTGACCGTGCTCTTCAGTTCCAGGATCTCGCCCTGCGCGTCCACCGTGATCTTCTGCGACAGGTCACCCCGGGCCACCGCCGTGGTCACCGAGGCGATGTTCCGCACCTGCGCCGTCAGGTTCCCGGCCAGCTGGTTCACGTTCTCCGTCAGGTCCCGCCAGGTGCCCGAGACGCCGGTGACCCGCGCCTGGCCGCCCAGCTTCCCCTCCGTACCGACCTCGCGGGCGACACGCGTGACCTCGTCGGCGAACGACGACAGCTGGTCCACCATCGTGTTGACCGTCGACTTCAGCTCCAGGATCTCGCCCTGGGCGTTGACGGTGATCTTCTGCGACAGGTCGCCGTTGGCGACGGCCGTGGAGACCTGCGCGATGTTACGGACCTGGGAGGTCAGGTTCGCCGCCATCGAGTTCACGTTGTCGGTCAGGTCCCGCCAGGTGCCGTCCGCGCCACGTACGTCGGCCTGGCCGCCCAGCTTCCCCTCGGTGCCCACCTCGCGGGCGACGCGGGTGACCTCCTCGGCGAAGATCCGCAGCGTGTCGGTCAGCGAGTTGATCGTCTCGGCCAGCTCGGCGACCTCCCCCTTGGCGCCGACCGTGATCTTGCGGGACAGGTCGCCCTTCGCGATGGCCGTCGCCGCCTGCGAGATGCTGCGTACCTGGTTGGTCAGGTTGGAGGCCATCAGGTTGACCGAGTCGGTCAGGTCCCGCCAGGTGCCGGAGGCGCCACGCACGTCGGCCTGGCCGCCCAGCTTGCCCTCGGTGCCCACCTCGCGGGCCACCCGGGTCACCTCGGCGGTGAACGAGGACAGCTGGTCGACCATCGCGTTGACGGTGTGCGAGATGCGCAGGAACTCGCCGCGCAGCGGCCGGTCGTCGATGGACAGCTCGGAGTGCTGGGACAGGTCGCCGGCGGCCACCGCCTCGATGACCCGGGCGATCTCCTTGCTGGGCCGCACCAGATCGTCGATCAACTGGTTGATCGAGCTGGCGGTCTCCTCCCAGCCACCCTCCAGGGCCTCGTGGTCGAGGCGCTCGGTGAGCCGGCCCTCCCGACCGACGACCCGGCAGATCCGGCGGACCTCCCGGGTGGACCGTCGGTGCACCGCGATCACGTCGTTGAACCGGTCGGCGACGTCGCCGGCCAGCCCGCTGCGGCGGGTCAGCCGTACGTTGAAGTCGCCTCGCCGGAACCGGGTCAGCGCGTCCGCGAGCTCTGCCAGCACCGCGTCGGCGGCCTCGTCAGGCCTCGCCTCGGTCCTGTCCACCGTGGTCATCGGTTGCCTCACCGCTCCTCGCGTCTTCGGCCCCACTCCTGTACCGGAAACCCTACGGCCAGACACGCCAACGGCACAGTGGGTGGCAGCGTGGGCTTATCAGGCTTCCTATCCCCCAGTGAACCTTACGAGCGAACGGACCTTTAGGTTATAACGCTCATAACGTGAAATATAGCCGGACGAAAAGTTGTCCGGCCTTCCGCCGTCGCACCACCGGTGCGACGGAAGCCGGCCATGATGGCAGGTCGCCGCGGCCGTCGAGCCGGGAGGGCGACCCCGACTCGCCACGGCGACGTAAGTTAGACAGGCCGGGGCGGTATGGACGACCTGTCGCTATCGTGCACCGGGCAGTGGAGAATCGACCAGCTTCAGGGGGCGGGGTGGACACGGCAGTTCATCGTCGGCTCCGGTTACCAGCGGACTACCGGTCACCGGCGGCCGCGCGTGCTGCCGTCCGCGACATCCTCATCGAGGCCGGCCAGGCCGACCTGCTCGACGAGGCGCTGCTGCTCACCACGGAACTGTCCACCAACGGCGTGATCCACGCCGGCACCGACCTCGACGTCGACATCTCCGCCGACGAGCGGGGCGTCACGGTCACCGTCACCGACTACCGCGGCGGCCCCATCGAGGCGAACCTGCTGACGCCGCCCGACGAGACCTCCGAACACGGCCGCGGCCTGCTGCTCGTGGACCAGTTCGCCACCTCCTGGGGCACCACCCACGACCCGACCGGCAAGGGCGTCTGGTTCCGGCTCGAACGGGGCAGCCCGCCCGCCCGGACCCGGTACGGCAGACCCACCCGGCCGCGGCCCGACTCCCCGGAGGCGCAGGCCACCGAGCCCGCCGACGCGCTGGTGTGGCTCGTGCACATCCCCGACGACCTCCGGCAGCGGCTGACCCTGCCCCAGCTCCTCTCCGAACTGCTGCTACGCCTCTGCGAGGTCATCGGCGCCGCAGGCGGCACCGTCTTCCTGGACCGGTCGGACGGGCACGGCGAACGCCAGGTCGCCCGGCAGGGCACGGCCGGCCTCCCCGTCACCGACGCGCCCGACGGCATCGCGCCGCCCGACGACGCCGTCACCGGACCCGACCCGGACGCCCCGCCCGCGTCGGAGACCGTGCCGCTGCCGCTGCCCCGGCCGCTGTCCGGCCGCATCGAACTGCACACCGCGCCCGACGCCCCGCTGGTACACACCTGGCCGTCGCTGGCCCAGCTGTCCGCCGAGCGCATGACGATCGCGGTGGAGAACGACCGGCTCCGGGACGCCGACCGGCTGCGCCGCAGCTGGCTCACCTACCTGGCGGAGGCGTCCGAGCTGCTCGCCCAGTCGCTCGACGTGGACCTCACCCTCGCGCTCGTGCCGCAGCTGGTGGTGCCCCGGCTCGGCGAATGGTGCGCGCTGCACGTCTTCGACGAGTTCCGCGACCTCAAGCTCTCCGCCTGCAGCCACACCGACGAGTCCGCCCTGCCCGCGTTGCGCCGGCTGCTGTCCGGCCGCGACCCCGACACGGACGTCGCCGAGCGGCTGTCCGAGGTGGTCGACGGCGCCGCGGTGGTGCCGCTGTCCCGCCCGATCGAGGGCGTCGTGGTGCCGCTCATCGCGCGCGGTGGGGTGCTCGGCACCCTGGCGGTCGGCCGGCCGCCCGGCCGGCTGCACGCGCCGGACGACGTGGCCGTCATCTCCGACATCGCCCGCCGGGCGGCGCTGGCCATCGAGAACGCCCGGATCCACGCCGAACGCGCCGAGATCTCCCAGGCCTTCCAACGCGCCCTGCTGCCCTCGGCGCTGCCCACCGCGCCCGGGCTGCAGTTCGCCGCCGAGTACGAGCCGGCCAGCACCGGCACCGACGTGGGTGGCGACTTCTACGACGTGGTCGAGCTGGACAGCGAGACCTGGCTGATGTGCATCGGCGACGTGTGCGGGAAGGGCGCGCAGGCCGCCGCGCTCACCGGCCTGGTCCGCGACGTGATCCGGGTACTCACCCGCGACGAGCGCCCGCTCGACCGGGTCGTCGAGCTGCTCAACCAGACCCTGCTCGACCAGCACAAGGGCAACCGGTACTGCACCCTGGCGATGGCGGTGGTGACCCGCGACGCGGACGGCTGGCTCGACGTGGAGCTGTGCCTGTCCGGGCACGACAAGCCGATGTTGGTCCCGTCCACCGGCGCCCCGGAGCCGGTCGGCGAGTGCGGCACCGCGGTCGGGCTGCTGGACGAGGTCGTGGTGACCCCGGTGAAGGTACGGCTGGCCCCCGGCGACTCGCTGGTGTTCTTCACCGACGGGGTGACCGAGCGGCGCCGCGACGACGCGCTGTTCGGCCAGCACCGGCTGGCCCGGGAACTGCGCAAGCTGGGTGGCCAGTCCGCCGCCGCGCTCGCCGCGGGACTCACCTCCACGGTGCTGTCCTTCTCACCCGAGGCGCCCCGCGACGACATCGCCGTCCTGGTCCTGCGCAACGACGGCTGAGCGCCCGACCCGCCCCGTCGGCCCCCGCACGCGACCCGCCCCGTCGGCTCCCGCGCGGGACCTACTCCGTCGGCTCCCGCAGCGAGGCGTACAGCAGCTCGGTCGTGTGCGCGGAGGGCAGCGGCGTGCCCGCCCGGCGCAGCGCCGCGCTGATCTGCAGCAGGCAGCCCGGGTTGCCGGCGACCAGCAGGTCCGCCCCGGTGTCGCGGATCCGGTCGGCCTTACGGTCACCCAGCTCGCGGGCCGGCTCCGGCTCCAGCAGGTTGTACACGCCCGCCGACCCGCAGCACAGCTCCGACTCGACCGGCTCGACCAGGGTCAGCTCCGGGATGCCGCGCAGCAGTTCACGCGGCGCGGACCGGATCCGCTGCGCGTGCGACAGGTGGCAGGCGTCGTGGTACGCGACGACCCGCCGTACCGGATGCCGGGTCGCCACCGGACCCAGCTCGACCAACAGTTCCGTCACGTCCCGGGTGCGTTCGGCGAAGGCCGCGGCCCGCTCGGCGTACCGGGGATCGTCCTCGAGCAGCTCCGCGTACTCCTTCATCGCCGAGCCGCAGCCGGCGCTGTCGGTCACCACGTAGTCGACCCCGGCGGCGTCGAACGCGTCGATGGTCGCGCGGGCGAACCGGGCCGCCTCCTCGCGCCGGCCGGAATGCTTGGACAGCGCGCCGCAGCAGCCCTGACGCTGCGGCACCAGCACCTCGCAGCCTTCCATCGCCAGGACCCGCGCGGTCGCGACACTGACCTGACCGAAGAAGGCGGACTGCACGCACCCGGTCAGCAGGCCCACCACGGCGCGCCGCTGCCCGCGGGCGTTGATCCGGGCCGGCAGGCGCGGCGCCCGGCGGATCTCCGGGGTCAGCTCCTCCAGCGTCGACAGGGTGCCCGGGAAGTACCGACGGAGCAGTCGGCGGATGAGCCGGTCGGCGCGGCTGAGCTGGTACGCGGCCAACGGCGCGCGCAGCGCGCGCAGCCGCTGCGGGTACGGGAACAGCGAGAAGATCAGCGTGCGGAGCATCCGCTCCTGCCGGGTGCGGGGTGCGCGACGCTCCACCTGACTGCGGGTCGCGTCGATCAACTTGTCGTACTGCACCCCCGACGGGCAGGCGGTCACGCAGGCCAGGCAGCCGAGGCAGGCGTCGACG
The DNA here is from genome assembly GCA_049582705.1 of Actinocatenispora sp. Taxonomy (GTDB): domain Bacteria; phylum Actinomycetota; class Actinomycetes; order Mycobacteriales; family Micromonosporaceae; genus Actinocatenispora. The sequence continues at coordinate 6,676 of JBAUUM010000332.1, read as the reverse complement.
TGCCCGACCATCTCCTCGGACAGCGGCGCGCCCTCCAGGCCCTGTTTCATCAGGTGGATGCGGCCGCGCGGCGAGTCCATCTCCTCGCCCCACAGCACGTACGTCGGGCAGCTCGGCAGGCAGAACCCGCAGTGCACGCAGTCGGAGATGAGCCCGGCCGACGGCGGACGGTCGGCGTCGAAGGCTCCCAGTACGTCCTCTGCCATGTCAGATCCCACCCACGAAGCGTCCCGGGGCGAGCCGCCCGTCCGGGTCGAACTCGTGCTTCACCGACCTCATCAGGTCGAGGCCGTCCACCGGTCCCCAGATGTCCAGCTCGGAGCGGATCCCGGGCGGCGCCGCGAGGACCGTGCAGTGGCCGCCGTGGCTGGTCGCCACCGTGCGGGCGGCGCTGACGATGCGGGACACCCGGTCCGGGTCGGTGTCGCCGGGGATGGCCGCGTGCATGACGCCGGCCGCCGGCGAGCAGAAGATCCGTACCGGGATCGACCGGGCGGCGTCGCGCAGCGAGTACACGGGGCCGAAGAGCTGTCCGACCGGGGTCACGACCTGCAGCGCCACGTCGTCACGGTCGAACGGGTACCGGCCCCACCACGGCGGCGGCTCGCGGTCGACCCGCGCGTCGCCACCCAGCAGGGCCACCGCACGGTCCGCGCGGGCCTGTACCGCCTCGGCGGGTCCCTCCAGCAGCAGCACCATCGAGTCGGACCGGGGCGTGATGCGCCGGCCGCCGTCGGCCTCACGGCGACGGGCGTCCTCCGGCACCGGGCACTCGACCTCCATCGCGACCGGGGCGACCTTGTTCTCCTTGATCCTGGCCGCCAGGTCGCGCACCTCGGCCGGGGTGCGTACCGGGCGGGTGACGTACGCGCGGGCCGGCGGCTGCGGCTGCAGCTTGAACGCCAGTTCGGTCAGTACGCCGAGGGTGCCGTACGAGCCGGTGAGCAGCCGGGCCAGGTCGTAGCCGGCGACGTTCTTGACGACCTTGCCACCGGAGTGCGCGATCACCCCGTCGGGGCGCACCACCGTCACGCCGAGGACCTGGTCGCGCGGCGAGCCGAAGCGCAGCCGCAGCGGACCGGCGGTACCGGTCGCGACCGCTCCGCCGACGGTGGCGCCGGGCACCATCTCGTCCAGCGCGAGGCGTTGACCGGCCTTGCCGAGCTGGCGTTGCAGGTCCGACATCCGGGTGCCGGCACGGACCACCACGACCAGGTCGCCGGACGCGTGCTCGACCACGCCGGAGAGGCGGGACAGGTCGACCATCAGCTCGGCGGCCTCGGGCGGGGCGCCCCAGTGCAGCTTGGTGCCGGACCCGCGGACCACCACGTGCAGGTCCCGTTCACCGGCGAGGGTCATCAGCTGACTGACCTCCTCGCCGGTGCCCGGGCACACGACCCACCGGGGCGCCACGCCGGCCACCCGGTCGTCGGTCGCGGCCAGCCGGGCGTGCTCCTCGCCGCAGATCTTCCGTAGCTCGTCCAGGACCGTCATCAGAACGCCTCCGCAAGGCCGGCAGCCTGAGCCGGGTGCACGCTGGTACCCCGGCGTGGCACCTCGCCGCACAGCCGCGGGGTGGGGAACACCTTGCCCGGGTTGCACCGGTGGCCCGGATCGAAGGCGCACCGTACCAGCTGCATGGTGTCCAGGTCGTCGTCGGTGAACATGCGGGGCAGGTAGCGCGCCTTGTCCACGCCCACGCCGTGCTCGCCGGTGATCGAGCCGCCGTGCGCGATGCACAGGTCGAGGATCGCGCCGGACACCTCCTCCGCGGCGTCGCCCTGTCCGGGTACCGACTCGTCGTACAGCACCAGTGGGTGCAGATTGCCGTCGCCGGCGTGGAACACGTTCGCCACCCGTACGCCGCTGCCGGCGGACAGCGCGGCGATGTCGCGCAGCACGTCGGGCAGGGCGGTACGCGGGATCACACCGTCCTGCACGATGTAGTCGGGGCTGATCCGGCCGACCGCGGCGAACGCCGACTTGCGGCCCTTCCAGATCTCGGCCCGCTCGGCCGCGTCGACGGCGCGCCGGATCTCGAAGGCGCCCGCCGCCTCGCAGTGCTCGCGGACCGCCTCGAACTCGACGATCACGTCCTCGGCGGGCCCGTCCAGTTCGACGATCAGCACGGCCCCGGCGCCCTCCGGGTACCGGCAGTCCACCGCCTGTTCGGCGGCCTCGATGGACAGCGCGTCCATCATCTCGATCGCGGCCGGGGTGATGCCCTGGGCGATGATCTCGCTGACCGCGGTGCCGGCGGACCGCATGTCATCGAAGGCGGCCAGGACGGTCTGCACGGCCTCCGGAACGGGGAGCAGGCGGACCACCACCTTCGTCGCGATGCCGAGGGTGCCCTCGGATCCGATGAACACTCCGAGCAGGTCGTAGCCGGGTGCCTGTCGGCACTTGCCGCCGCCGAGCCACACGACGTCGCCATCAGGTGTAACGATCTCCAGGCCGGTGACGTGGTGCGCGGTGAACCCGTATTTCAGACAGTGAGCGCCGCCGGAGTTCTCCGCGACGTTGCCGCCGATGGAGCAGATCTGCTGGCTTGACGGGTCGGGCGCGTAGTAGTAGCCGGCCGGACCGACCTCACGGCTGATCGCCAGGTTGATGACGCCGGGCTCGACCACGGCGCTCTCCGCGGCGATGTCGACCTCGAGGATCCGGCGCATCCGGCTGGTCACGACGAGTACGCCGTCGGAGTGCGGCAGCGCGCCACCGGACAGCCCGGTGCCGGAGCCGCGGGCCACGAACGGTACGTCGGCGTCCCGGCAGGCCCTGACCACCTCGACCACCTGCTCGGTGCTCTCCGGCAGGACCACCAGACCGGGCGTCACGGCGTACCGGGCCAGGCCGTCGCACTCGTAGGTGCGCAGCTGGGCCGGGTCCGAGATGACCGCGTCGGGCCCCAGCGCCCGGACGAGTCGCTCGGCCAGCGCGGCGAGCTGGGCCGGCACGCTCATCAGCGTCTCCCCCATCCGCGGCTACCGAGCCGCTGGACAATTCCGATGTCCGGCCAGGGACCGTGAGGCTGGTGACCCGACCAAACCTACGAGCCGCCCCGGTTTCGGGTCAATCAACCCCTACCGCGCGTCCGGTGATGGTCCGAGCACCGCTCTGATCTGCGGAGTCGCCGCTCGTCCCCCTCACAAGATGTACACCGTCAGACAAGATGTTGCCGTGCGATCGCCGCTACCGCATGGGCAATCGGCAGGCCGCCCGAGTACATGTCGAGCGTCCGGCCCGCGGTGTCCGGGTCGTCCAGCAGGGCGCCGAGCACCCAGGCCACGTCGTCGCGCGTCGTGTCGCCGCGGCCGACGCCCTCGCCGAGGGTGACCCGGCCGCTGCCCGGGTCGTCGCTGAGCCGACCCGGCCGCAGGATCGTCCAGCCCAGGTCGTGCCGGCGGCGCAGCTCGTCGTCGGCCGCCCGCTTGGCCCGCAGGTAGGCGGCGAACACCGGATCGGTGCCCGCGGGCGGGTCCTCGTCCACACCGACCGCCGAGACCATCAGGTACCGACGCACGCCGGCCAGCCGCGCCGCGTCGGCGAGCAGGATCGCGCCGTCCCGGTCGACCGTGGCCTTGCGGGCCGCGCCGCTGCCCGGCCCGGCACCGGCGGCGAAGACCACCGCGTCGGCACCGACGAGGTGCCGGGACAGTTCCTCGGGAGACGCGTGTTCCAGGTCCACCACGACCGGCTCGGCGCCGACCTCACGCACGTCGTCGGCGTGCTCCGGGTTGCGGATCAGCCCGACGACCGCGTCCCGTCGCCCGGCCAGATGGCCCTCCAGGCGCAGCGCGATCTTTCCGTGTCCACCAGCGACAACCACTCGCATCGCTCAACTGTATTACTACCGGCACGTTCCGTGCTTAGGAGTAATGCCGCATTAGCCGTAAATGGTGAGTGATCTTTTCCATCTTGGCCGGAATCCGTGCGATCTCGGGCGGATTCTGCCTCGTCCCGGTCGGGCCTCGGCCTACTCCGGCCGGAACCGCGGGCACTCCGGGCCGGACCTCGGGCGTTCCCTGCCCCGAACTCAGGCGCCCCTGGCCGGAACTCAGGCGTTCCGGCCGGGCCCGCGCGATTCCCCGCGCAACCCGGGCGCGATGGGTGACCCGTCGATCGCCGTACGGCGTGGACCATTGCGCAACGCGAAAGCCCCTATCCTTTGCGTACGGGAATGCCCATTATCCGGCGAACCGTGTTACACAACGAGGCGTCGTAAGCGAACCACAGATGAGGTGTGCGTCCCTCCGGTTCAACGACATCACTCCCCAAGCGCACCGAGGAGGCGCGTTGTGACCGACCCGACCAGCGGCGGCGGATACTCCTCCACCGACGAACCGACGACACGTCGGCTGCCGCTCCGTAGCCCCAACAGACCGGCCCCCGGCGATTCGACCGGCCAGGACCCCTGGAGGCCCACCACACCACACGACGACAACCCGTTCGCGGGTTCGGCACTGGGTGCCCTTCCCGACAGCACGTCGTCGGTCAACCCGTTCAGCCCGTCCTCGGGCGGCCCCTCGGCCCTGGACATCGAACCTGAGCAACGCCGCGCCCGTACCAGCGTTCCCGCGGTGTTCGGCATGATGCTGTCGCTCATCGCCGCGTGCGCGGCGCTGACCGCCTGGCTCGCGCCCGCCGTCATCGCCGTGGGCGGCCTCGGCGTACTGCTCTCCGTCATCAGCCTGTTCACCGCGCGCCCCGCGCACGTCGGCGGACGACTCATGGCACTGCTGGCCATCCTGATCGGGCTGGCCGCGGTCGGTCTCGGCGTCGCCGACCACCTGGGCACCTTCAGCTGGCTCGACCACGACCTGCCCAAGCACGCACGGGACTGGATCAACGACCGGGTCCCGTTCCTGCACTGACCCGTCAGCGCCCACAGCTGTTCCGACCGCCCGCCGGACCCCGGTCCGGCGGGCGGTCGGCGGGTGAGCCCCTTCGGCGGAACGGCGGTCAGAGGCCGGCCGAGCCGTCGATGGCCTCGCGGAGCAGGTCGGCGTGCCCGTTGTGGCGCGCGTACTCCTCCACGAGGTGCTGCCACATCCACCGCACCGAGACGGTCTGCTCCCGGAACCTGAAGGTGTCGTCCAGGCTCGCGCCCTCCAGCGCGGCGTCGACGGCCAGGCACTCGGCCCGGTAGAGCTCGAAGTCCCGCTCGGCACCGGCCGGGTCCGCCTCGACGAAGTCCGCGTCCCTGGCGTCGACCCGGTAGTACAGGTCGGGCAGCCGCTCGCCGCGGAAGGTCTGCCGGACCCACCCGCGCTCGGTGTCGCTCATGTGCCGGACCAGGCCGAGCAGGGAGAGTTTCGACGGCGGCGCGGCGCGCTCGGCCAGTCGCACGGCGTCCAGCCCCGCGCACTTGCGGAGCAGGGTGGCCCGGTGCCAGTCGAGCCAGTCGCGGAGCATCTCCCGCTCGGGGTCGTTACGGCGCGCCGGATAGTCCTCCGAGCGCTCGACGTCAGGCACGACCCAGGTCACCGCCGGAGCGTATGCCCGGTCCGTCCCGACCGCCAGGGAATTCCTGCCGGCCACGGTGCGCCCTCAGGCTCTAAGATCAACTGGGTGATCCGACGGCTTCCCCTGCTGCTGCTCGCCGCCGCCCTCCCGGCGTTGGTACCCGCCGGGCCCGCCACCGCCGGGCCGGACGACCGCCCGACGTGCGCGGCGTACCACGACCGGCCGGCCGGGATGCCGTGGCAGACCCGGCGACTGGCCCCGCAGCGTGCCTGGCCGACCAGTCGCGGCCGGGGCGTGATCGTGGCCGTACTCGACTCGGGCACCAACGGCGACCACCCGCAGCTCGCCGGCCGCGTACTGCCCGGCACCGACCTGGTCCGGGGCCGGGGCACCGCCGACACCGACTGCAACGGCCACGGCTCCATCGTGGGCGGGATCATCGCCGCGCACGACTCCACCGACACCTGGTTCTCCGGCGTGGCACCGGATGCGACGCTGCTGCCGGTACGGATCGCCGACGACACGGCCCGGTTCGAGCACGGCTCCGCACGCATCGCGCACGCCATCCGGTACGCCGTGGACCACCACGCGTCCGTCGTCAACCTGTCTGTGACCACAGAGGACAGTGGCGAGCTGCGCGCGGCTGTGCGGTACGCCCACGAGCACGACGTGCTGCTCGTCGCGGCCGCCGGCAACGGGAACCACGACGACGCGCCGACCTGGCCCGCTGCCTATCCCGACGTCATCGCCGTCTCCGGGATCGACCGGCGGGGAGCGCATGTCGAGTCCGCGAACCACGGCGACTGGGTCGACCTCGCCGCGCCGGGCGCGGAGATCGTGGGACCGGCGGCCGTCGGCGACGGGTACGCGCAGGGCGACGGCACCAGCTTCGCGGCGCCGTTCGTGTCCGGCACGGCGGCGCTGGTCCGCGCGTACCGGCCGGAACTGACCACCGCGCAGGTGACCCGGCGTCTGGAGGCCACCGCGGACCAGCCGGCCGACGGCCGCGACGACCTGGTCGGGTACGGCGTGGTCAACCCGTACCGGGCGCTCACCGCGGTACTCGGGCCGGCGGACCGGGCCGCGCCGGCGGCGGGAGGTCTCCCCGCGTCCGGGCGTCTTCCGGCGGCGGCACGGCCCACTGCGGCCGGCTCGGGAAACACCGCAGCCCTGTCGCTGGCCGGCGGCGCCGCCGTACTGGTCGTGG
>JBAUUM010000331.1:0-1793 GCA_049582705.1 Actinocatenispora sp. | reverse complement strand
GGTGAGCACCAGGGAGCCGACCAGCGCGCCGACTCGGGCGGCGGGGGCAGCGGGGGCGGCGGGGGCGAGCGCGGTCCGACCCATCAGGCGTCCCGGTCGACGTTGGCCGCCGTGGCCCACGCGGTGTGCGCGCCCTTGCGGTAGGCCATGTACGCGACCCGGGCCGCCGCCTCGATCTGCCGCTCCAACGAGGCGTCGGTGTGTCCGGCCAGCGACCCGCGGGCCAGCTCCACCTCGATCGACGCGGGCGTGCCGGACGCCGTTATCGTGACGGTGCGGTCCGGCGATTTCGCGGTCACCGTGAGGCGCTCCATCATGTCGTGCATCTTGCCCATGTCGACTCCAGGGGATACGGCTGGCGCGGTTGCTCGGGTGCATGACAGATGCGTGGTGCGGTCAGGGTAGGACTCGGCGGCAACGCCCTGACCGGCTGCAGGAGTCCGCCCGCCACGGCGCGGACCGGGCACTGACGTGACCACCGGCCCGGCGTGGTGACCGGCCCGGCACGGTCGACCGGCCCGGCACGTTCGACCGGCCGTACGTGTTTGACGGACCGTGCATGCTGGACCGACCGTGCATGCTGGACCGACCCGGCATGCTGGACGGCCGGGAAGGCTCGATCCCCCCAGCGGGCTTGGAGGAAGTGCCGATGGTCGTGATGCAGGCACCGGACGGACAGGCGGTGACCCGCGCCGCGGAGTCCCCCGGCGGTTCGGCCGCGACGCGGCCCGGCCGCTCGACCGAGGTGCGGCCCGGTCGCTCGCCGGTGCGGGACGGTCGGCTCGCCGTCCGGGTGCTCGTCGTACAGGGCATGGTGGCTGCCGTGGTCGCGACGCTGCGCAGCCCCTGGTGGGTGACGGCCGTGGTGGGTCTCGGCGCCGCGGTGGTGATCGTGGTGGCGGTCGGCCGGGTCCGGCAGCGGAGCCTGTTGGAGCACCTCGCACTGACCTGGAGCTACCACCGGCGGCGGCGCCTGGCGGTCCTGCCGACCGCGCCGGGACTGGCGGTGTTCGCGCAGGTGGCGCCGGACCTTGAGGTCCGTCCGGTGGAGCACCGGGGTGACATCGTCGGTGTCGCCCACGACGAGACCGGCTGGTACGCGGGCATTGCGCTCGGGCAGCGCAACTGGATGCGCGGCGACGGCTCGGTGCCGGTGCCGGTCGGCACGTTCGCCCGCCTGCTGGCCGAGACCGGCTGCGGCGCGCACCTGCAGATCGTGACCCATACGGTTCCGTCGCCGCAGGCGACGCTGGTTCCGTCGTCGCCGGCCGTCGCCTCGTACCGTGCCGTGGCCGGCGTGACCGGCAGTCCCGTCGCGCTGCAGTCGCAGTGGCTGGTCGTCCGGCTGGACCCGATGTCCGCCATGGAGGTCGCCGCCATCCGGGGCGGCGGCGTGGAGGGCACCCACCGGGCGCTCTGCGCGATCACCAACCGACTCGTCAAGGCGGCACGGGCCGCCGGGCTCGCGGCGCAGATCCTCGACGCGGACGGCCTGGTCGACGCGCTCCGCAACTCGTGCGGGTTGACCGGGGCGTCCGTACCGGACCGGGTCGGCGTCGAGGACTGGCAGCAGTGGCGTACCGGGGAGACCGCGCACCGGTGCTACTGGGTGAGGTCGGTGCCGTCGCTGGAGCGCACGACCGAGCTGCTGGCCCGGCTGACCACGGCCGGCGGTGACACGACCACCGTCTCCCTGACGATCGCCGGCGACGAACGCCAGGCCACCCTGCGCTGGCTGGTCCGTGTCTCGGCCGCGCCCGCGCAGCTGGCCACGGTCTGCGCCGAGGTGGAGC